>NZ_JBQYLH010000006.1:0-213608 GCF_052677165.1 Sunxiuqinia sp. sy24 | reverse complement strand
CTTCTATCGCCTCGGTAAAGCCTTTGAGGTTATCCATACAAGCAATCAGCACATCGTGTACTCCCCGGTTTTGAAGAACAGTCAGCACGCTAAGCTAGAATCGCGCACTTTCGCTCTCCGGAATATACATCCCTAACAAATCTTTCTGCCCCTCCATGGTATGCCCCAGAATGATATAAACTGTTTTTTTCTTAAATTCTTTGTCAAACTTCTTTCTCATAGGACTCATAATGTAGATAAATAAAATAATACTTAACCTACCGTCCAACCAAATGTAGCAACTCCACAGTGGCTGAACGCGGTGTTGACGTAAACCGGGTGTTTCACTTCGGCTATGGACTTATCCCCGTTTCTCGATCTTCAATCTACTCGCTGCTCCGAAATTTAGTAAAAAAGGCCTTTTGCACGGCATCCGTTTAAGATTGGAGCTGAGGCCTTAGGGAGCTGATCAAAAATAGAAAAAGCCACTTCTCATTTCCGGGAAGTGGCTTTCTTTTTTTATTTCGTGTTAAATGCGCTGTTACACATCGTAGGTGGTCGAAGCAGTGTCGCCGCCACGGCCCGTCCAGTTGGTGTGGAAAAATTCGCCACGTGGCTTATCGGTACGCTCGTATGTGTGTGCTCCGAAATAGTCGCGCTGCGCTTGCAGCAGGTTAGCTGGCAGGCGTTCGCTGCGGAATCCATCGAAATAGCAAAGGGCCGATGTTAAAGCAGGAACCGGAATTCCGTACGACAGGGCCGTGGCACAAACACGACGCCATCCGGCCTGGGCTTTTTCTACTTTTCGTTTAAAATAAGGATCAAGCAGCAGGTTGGCCAATGTCGGGTTTTTGTCGAATGCGGTCTTGATATCGGCTAAGAAGACCGAGCGGATGATACAGCCACCACGCCACATCAGGGCAATGCCGCCATAATTCAGGTTCCAGTTGTGTTCTTTGGCAGCTTCCATCATCAGGTTGTATCCCTGGGCATACGAAATGATTTTGGCTCCAAATAAAGCATCTTTCAGGTCGTTGATCATTTGGGCTTTGTCGCCTTCAAATTTCACGTTGGGGCCTTCAATCACTTTCGATGCTTCTACGCGTAAATCTTTTTGAGCTGACAAGCAGCGGGCAAATACCGATTCTCCAATCAAGGTTAGCGGAATACCCAGGTCGAGTGCCGAAACGCCGGTCCATTTTCCGGTTCCTTTTTGTCCGGCCGTATCCAGAATTTTCTCCACCAGTGCTTCGCCGTCTTCTTTATAGCCCAGAATATCGCGGGTAATTTCAATCAGGTAGGAGTCCAAATCGCCTTTGTTCCACTCTTTAAACACTTCGTGCATCTCGTCGGCGTTCATGTCCAGCATTTCTTTCATCAGCTGGTAAGCTTCGCAAATAATTTGCATATCGCCGTACTCGATGCCGTTGTGTACCATTTTTACAAAGTGGCCGGCGCCATCTTCACCTACCCAGTCGCAGCAGGGAGAGCCATCTTCTACTTTGGCAGCCACCGACTGGAAAATGTCTTTTACAGCGGGCCATGCGGCAGGCGATCCACCGGGCATCATCGATGGTCCTTTCAGCGCACCTTCTTCGCCACCCGAAACCCCTGTTCCGATGTACAGCAAACCTTTGCTCTCAACGTATTTGGTGCGGCGAATGGTGTCGGGGAAGTGTGAGTTTCCGCCGTCAATGATGATGTCGCCTTCTTCCAGGTGTGGAATAATCAGCTCGATAAAGTCATCAACCGGTTGTCCGGCTTTCACCAGCATCATTACTTTACGGGGTTTTTCCAGCGAGGCACAAAGCTCTTCGATGGAGTGTGCTCCGATGAAATTTTTACCGGCGCCACGACCTTTGACAAATTTATCTACTTTTTCAACCGTACGGTTATAAACGGCTACGGTATAGCCCTTACTTTCCATGTTTAAAACCAGGTTTTCGCCCATAACGGCTAACCCAATTAAACCGATGTCTGCTAATTTTTTCATGGTATCTTTTGTTTATTGTCTTTAATTATTTCTGAATTTTATTCGATGATATTAAATCCAAGTTTTCTTAATTTCTCAAGGATTTGGGCATCCACCTGCTCGTGGGTGATGCGAAAGACCGGGTACTCGCGCCGAACCGGATAATCGCCACGCAGCTGCTCAAATAGCTCTGGTTGTGAGCGTAAACGCTGGTCGTCTTCCCGAATGTCGTAGGTGAACAACACGGCTTCGCGAATGATGGCCTCTTCTGTGCGATTTAAACCATTCAAATGAATTTTTGTTTGCTCCGGCAGGTCCACTTCCTGCGGCTGCCAGTCATCAATTCCTAGTTTGAAGAACCGACTGATGGCTTGCACGCTCATGCTTGTTCCGTTGGCTTTTCCGTCTTTGGAATAGCCGGCAATATGCGGTGTGGCCAAATTGACCAACTGCAGCAGGTTGCGGTCAATCTGCGGTTCCCGTTCCCAGCAATCGAGTACCATGCCCGAAACTTGTCCGCGCTCAATGGCTGTTTCGGCTGCAAAGGTATCGACTACCTCGCCCCGGCAGGTATTTAAAATGATCGGACTTCTTTGTAAAGACTCGAAGAACAGGGTGTCGGCCATATGAAAGGTGGCATCTTCGCCGTGCATGCTTAAAGGTACATGGAAGCTAATGATGTCGGATTTAGCCATGATTTGGTGAAAACTTACAAACAGTTCGGGTCCTTCAGCGCGCTCGCGTGGCGGATCGTTTAGCAGCACGTTCATTCCGAGTAGTTCGCAAACACGGGCTACTTTCGATCCCACTTGGCCAACGCCTACAATTCCTATGGTTTTGCCTTTCAGTTCGAAGCCTTTCTTTTTAGCCAGTACCAGCAAAGCCGAAAGCACATACTGCTCCACCGACTTGCTGTTACAGCCCGGTGCGTTGGTCCATTCAATACCTGCTTGTTGGCAATAATCGGTGTCAATATGGTCGTAGCCAATGGTTGCTGTGGCAATCATTTTTACCGCTGAATTGCTAAGCAAGGCTTCGTCGCAAATGGTGCGCGTGCGGGTGATAATTGCATCGGCATCCCGAGCAACTTCCGGAGTTGTTTGGGCTCCCGGTAAATAAACCACTTCTCCAAAGGGCTCCAAAGCACCTTTGATGTAGGGTATTTTATCATCAATAATGAATTTCATTTTTCTATTTTGAAACCACATGGTTGTGAGCGAAATATGTGGCTGTTCGTTTTTCAAATTTATAAAAACAGATTCTCTTAATTGTCATTCTCCGTTTTAGGCAGCAAGGCTACGATTGATAATAATCGTTAATGATTTCTTCCATGACCCAATTGGTGCGGGCAGCAGAAACCCCGGTGCTGACACATTCGGCCTCCCCCCGCAGGCTTTGTACTACTTGTTTAATCAGGTTGTGCGAAATATTTACCGGATTTTGAAAACTGAAACTTAGCGTGCCTTTGGCAGTCGTTAACAGTAAATCGGTATGCTGAAAACTGGGGAGGTTAATTTTCCCCTTTGTGCCAATGATTTCCAGGTCGTCTTTTGTAGCCGATTCATCAGCAACAAAGCTCCATAGACCGGTTCCAACAACGCCACTTTCCAGCGAAAAGCTGGCAGCAAGGGTATCTTCAACTTCATACAAACCAGCCCGGTTAACGGCCAGTCCGCTTACCTTAGCGATGGGGCCAAAAAGAAAATCGAGATAGTCGAACTGATGCGAGGCCAAATCGAAAAAGTAGCCGGCACCCGCTGCTTTGGGGTCAACCCTCCAATTGGCGTCCGATGCGTTCTTGTCCTGTTCTGAAGCGCTTTTAACGAGCGTGATGCTTACGCTAAGCGGCGTGCCAATGACGCCACTTTCCACGAGTTCCTTCATTTTTAAGAAAGCAGGCAAGGTGCGCCGGTAGTAGGCAACAAAGAGTGGCATGCCGGTTTCTTTCGAGACTTCAATCATCTGTTGGCACTCGGCATAATTCAGCGCCATGGGTTTTTCCACATACACCGGTTTGCCAGCTTGCATAGCCTGAATGGCATAGCTGGCGTGGGTGTCGGGTGGGGTAGCGATGTAAATGGCATTCACTTCCGGATCATGAATCAGGTCGTCGGCCACATCGTACCATTTCGGAACGCCATGCCGCCTGGCATAATCGGCCGCTTTCTCTTTGTTACGTCGCATGACAGCAACCAAGCTGGAATGTTCTGTTTTTTGAAAAGCTGGTCCGCTTTTCATTTCTGTCACATTCCCACAGCCAATAATGCCCCACTTTATGTTGTCAAGTTTCATGTTTTAAATTTTAAAGGTCTAAACTTATAATGTTCCTCGGTGTATCCAGCATCTAGTATTTAAACCGATCTTTAAAAGCCCACAAGCCAATTGCGGGATTGGAAATATAGAAAATTTCTTCGCCATTGGGCAAGCTGTTGTAACCATCTTTCAACTCTTGCGGATTATAGCGAGCTGTAATTTCATCGATATCAGCATACTGAAAACCGACACTTTCAATTTCCTCTTTGGTCAGGTTTCCCGGCTTTTTGCCTGGGCAATAAGTAATGCTGAAACGGCCTTCGGAAGAACCATGAATCAGGTGAGCTGCTGCACTGAGGTTATTCCGGAGTTCTTCATTTTCATCGCAGGCTTTTAAGGTAGCCGGTGTTCCAAAGTAGCCGTACTTCCGAATCAGGCGGTCAATCTCTTTGTCTTCGCCAAACTCTTTTAGTGCCGGCGCCAATACTATGAGTTCTCCTTCGTCGTCAATGGCCATGCGGGTGCGGTAAACCGACTTATTGCCCAGCCAGGTTGACTTAAACTCGGTAGGGTCGAGCCATACAACGACCTTTTTCAAGGGTTTATCCAGCATCTCAAAATTGACTTGCAGCGAAAGCTTGGCGGCTTTGTCGAATACTTCGTAGTCATCGCCAATAAACAAGCCACGGGTTTTTACCTTGCCATCGGCTTTGTCCAAGCCAACCACCGTTTGCACATACAGCAGCGGCAGGTGATTGGTGAAGTTCTCCGAGGCGTAGTTGAAAATCTTGCGTACTGGTGTGTCGGCGTGTCCCATCATGCGCTCCATGCCATAAGCGGCGCCTACAAAATGGCTTTTGTTGATTCCTTCTACGCCACCCGTGCCTACAAACACATTTTTATTGTAATTGGCCATGCCAACCACCTCGTGCGGAACGACCTGCCCGATGGATAGAATCAAATCGAAATTTCCGGAAAGCAAAAGCTTGTTGACTTGTGCAGGCCATGGGAAATCGACAGCTCCTTCCGACACCTCTTTGACAAATTCGGCCGAAACTTCACCCACATTCACCACATCATTACGCCAGTCGTGCTCACGAATGAGTGATTTGGGCAAGCTGCCAAACATGTGGGCAATTTGCTCGTCGGTCATGGGCGAATGGGTGCCTAAGGCCGGAAGCACATCGGTAAGTTTTTCACCATAGTACTGCCAGGTAAATTCGGTTAGTTCTCCCGAACGACTGGGTAAGCGCGTATAATCCGGAGGAATAGTCAGCACCTTGTTAATTCCGCTAAGCTTGTCCAATGCCGTGTACAGGCCTTTCTTAAGGTCGTCCGCGGTTAATTCATGTTCTGTTGAACCTATTTCATAATAAAGCATTTCATTTAATATTAGGCACAGGCAAAGGCCCAGACAAAAGTGGGTCCTCCTGTTTGGGTTATTTTTCTAAAAAGAAGATTAAAGCATTAATTTCCTCAATAACTTCTTTATACTTGCTAATTAGCTCTTCTGCTTGTTGAGAATTAATGTAGCGTTGAGATTCGGCGACTAATAACTGGCTCATTGCTTCAAAAGAACTTCCTCTTGAAAATTTATAAAATCGGGATTTATCTTTTGTTTCGAATCCCCATAGCCTTCTGCCAGATTATGGACGACTGAATTGGCAGCTCGTCTCAAATCATCTGTTAATGCATAGCGTTCGTCCTGCGGAAAAATCTTACAAATTTTATAGACTTCGACGAGCAAGGCAAAAGCTTTTTGCCAAACGGACATATCTCTAAAATCATTAAACTTTTTATTCATGTCGGAATTTATTACGTCAGTAACTAGAATGATTTCAACGGGGGTTTGACAAGTAATACTTCAAGTCATTTTTTCGCCCCAGTCTGTTCCTTCGCCTTTGCCTTTCTCGTTCTTATCTTTTCACCCGGGCGTTGCCTTCCCAGATGCTCCAGATCATTTCTTCGTCGGCGGGTTGAGCATAGTCGGTCAGGAAGGTGGTGGCCATGGCTCCGGTGGCCCATCCAAACTGAGGCCATTTTTCGGCATCCCAGCCCTTCAGAATTCCGTAAAGCAAGCCGCCAACAAAGCCATCGCCTCCGCCAATGCGGTCTAATACGTTGATGGTTCGGGGCTCAATAACTTGCCAGTTGTTTTCACCTTCCAGCATAATGGCGCCCCACAAATGTTCGTTGACACTAACGACTTCGCGGAGCGTAGTGGCAAAAACGGAAGCGTTGGGGAAGGCTTCTTTTACCCGGCCAATCATGCCTTTAAAGCCTTCAATCTCAGCTTCAATTCCTTTACCGCCAGCTTCAGGACCTTGAATGCCCAAGCAAAGCTGAAAATCTTCTTCATTGCCGATCAGTATATCTGATACGGATGCAATTTCGGTAAAGTTTGCGCGTAGTTCCTGCTCACGACCTTTCCAGAATGAAGCGCGGTAGTTCAGGTCGAAGGAAATGCGGGTGCCGTGTTTTTTGGCTGCTCGCGCAATCTCCAGGCAGAACGCGCTTGTTTCGGGCGACAAGGCCGCAATTAAGCCGGAAAGGTGGACGATTTGCACGCCTTCTACTCCAAAAATACGCTCCAGGTCAAAATCCTTCACATTCAGGGTGCGTCCTACTTCACCCGCCCGGTCGTTTTGTACCCGTGGCCCGCGAGAACCGTAACCACTGTCGGCAATATTAAACTGGTGGCGGTAACCCCACGGATCGCTCTGGGGCACTTCCGGCCCTTCGTAGTCCATGTGGCGACTTTTTAGGTTGCTTTTTATGAATTGGGCAATGGGGCTTCCTTTTACAAAGGTGGTGAGTACTTTAACTGGCAAGCCAAGAAAAGAAGCGATGCTGGCCACATTGGTTTCAGCACTGGTGGCCTGCATTTTAAAGGTGTCGCTGGCGTGTACAGGCTGACCGTTGATTGGGGTGATGCGCACCCCCATGCTTGTAGGGACCAATAAGGAATATTGACAATTATTTTTTAGTTCGAGACTCATACTGTAGATTATTAGATATTAGAGACTAGATTGTTAGATTTTTTATGATTAGATAATTAGCCATTAGGTGATCAAAAAATGACCAATAATAAAATTATACGCCTCCAAAGGCGCTGTAGCCTCCATCAACCGGGAGTACGATTCCGGTGATAAAGCGGGAGATGTCGGAAATTAGAAAAAGCGTGGCTCCCTGTAAATCTTCAGGTTCGCCAAATTTACCCATGGGTGTGTTGTCTATGATCTTTTGTCCGCGAGAGGAGAAGTTGCCCGTTTTTTCATCCATCACCAAAAAACGGTTTTGATTGGTAATGAAAAAGCCCGGGGCAACGGCGTTAACGCGAATGCCCATTTTGGCAAGATGCACTGAAAGCCATTCGGTAAAATTATTGACCGATGCCTTCGCAGCGGAGTAAGCCGGAATTTTAGTCAAAGGCTTATAGGAGTTCATGGAAGAAATATTCAGAATGACTCCCTTCTTGTTTTTCAGCATGTCTCGGGTAAACACCATGGAGGGAAGCAGTGTGCCTTTAAAGTTCAAGGCAAAAACCTTGTCGAAGCCGTCCATCTCCAATCCGTAGAAAGTATCTTCCAAATTGTCAAGATTTTCCTCTAATAGCTGTTCTACTTTGGTTGTAGCAGAAGGATGGTTACCTCCGGCGCCATTGATCAGGATTTCAACAGGCCCCAGTTTTTCTTTGATTGCTTCATTGGCTTTTTCAAGCGAAGCCTTATCCAATACGTTAGCCTCAACGCCGATCACTTGGGCATTAAATTCGCTGGCTATTTCAGCGGCTACTTTTTCTGCCCGGTCTTTTTGAATGTCGGCAATCGCAATTTTAACACCCACCGAGGCCATGGCTTTTACCATTTCAAGTCCGATAACGCCGGCGCCACCTGTAATGACACATACTTTGCCGCTTAGGTCTTTAAAACTAATTGGTTCCATAATTATTTGTATTAAATTCCTGGTAGAAATCCAGGTTTTCTTTCGTTATAATATCGATTGAAGTGTAGTTTTCCGAAGCCACTGTTTTCTTCAGAATGAGATGTTGAAACAGGGTGATAATTGCTTGATGGCCCTGCTCTTCCGGACGTTGACAGATTAGGAAGTCGACAATGCCGTTTCTCACAAATTTGGAGTTGTTGGGTATTAAATCATGGCCTATCAGGCGAAGATCCGGAATGGGATGTGCTTCCAGAAATTCGGCAATTTTGTAAACCCGCGAATTGGTTACAAAGATTCCTTTTACGTTTCCAATTTTTTGAATTTCATTTTCGAGTTGAATAAAAGAATGATCAGCGGCCGCATCGTTGATTTCAACAGTAACTATTTTCCTGTCCGATAGGGTTTTCTTTTCCTTGAAATAGTTGTAAAAACCCATTTCCCGCTGCATTAGGTGGTTTTGATTGTCCATTTCTTTGGCCACGTGAACTACCAGAATGGCCGCATCAGTTGGAACCGAGAAGTCGAGTAGTTTAGCCGCCAAAGTTCCACTTTGAAAGGAGTTTTGTCCAATGTAGCTTAATTTACTACTGTCTTTGATGTTCGAGTCGATGAAGACAAAAGGAATATCACGTTCTTCCAGTTTCTGGATAAACGCCTTGGATTCGCGCGAAAAGAAAGGAGCCAGCACCACGCCGTCGTAAGGTTTTTCCAACAATCGCTCCGCTTTGGCTTTAAAGTCTGCCGCATCATTCTGTTTAAATTGATGAATTTCAATTTCGATGCCGTATTGCTGAATTTCATTAAAAGCCCGGCTAATTCCAATTAGCGGTTTGTTCCAGTAAGCTTCTTCTGTTTGTGGTTCGGGGACTATTACTCCCAACGAATACACTTTCTTGGAGGCCAGCGTGCTCGCCAGTATATTCGGGTGGTAGTCGAGTTCTTCAATGATTTTCATGATTTTATCGCGTGTGGCTGGTGAAACCTCGCCACGCTTATGAATTACCCGGTCAACCGTGCCGATGGATACATTGGCCTTTTCGGCAATGTCCTTAATTCGTATTCTTCTTGTCGGTTTGATAACTTTCCTTTTTTCGTTAAACATATCTTAATCCAACAAAGCTATGTAATTTTTCCTATATTCGTGTGCGAACACGGTTAAAAGTATTTTATAACATTTTTCGATTGATTTTTGATTTTTTCTATGGCTGAGAACAAGAAATGATCTATTTTCGTGTGCGAACACGGAGGGCTTTTTTCACTGTTGACAGACTGCGTTAGAATATCAATTAAAAATATAGATCATGAAATTAAGTAAATATAGTTTTGGTGTTGGCGATCGTTTTTCGTACCAGGGTGAAGCTCAGTTGAGAGCAATTAGCAAGGCCAATCAAGCTGGGATCGATGTAAGTCCGGTTTGGAATAAATCAAACCGCGAGCACGGTATTGTTAAAACAGTTCCGGTTGATGTACGTTTGGAAGCTGATGCTGCCGTGAAAGCTTTGGGCTGGAATAAACCGTACTTTGTGGATGCCGACCACATCAACCTGACTACGGTGGCTCCTTTTGTTGAAGTATCTGACTTTTTCACCCTTGATGTGGCTGCTTTTATCGGAAATGAAAGCTCAAAAGAAGCCATTGAGGCTTTTCTGGCTTCGAGCGAAAAATACAAGGGAGCCCTTCAAATTCCGGGCATTGCACAGCCTATAGAAGTGGATGAAGAGTTGTTGATTGCTATTGCCGGCAAGTTTTTAGCAGCAACCGATCAGGCAGCTAGCATTTATCAGTACCTGGTAGAGAAGAAAGGGGTAGGTAAGTTTATTACCGAGGTGTCGATGGATGAAGTGGATTTGCCACAAACCCCTGTCGACCTGTTTTTTACTTTGAAAATGCTGGCAGATAGAAAAGTGTCGGTACAAACGATCGCGCCTAAGTTTACCGGGCGCTTTAATAAAGGAGTGGATTACGTGGGTGATTTGGATCAGTTTGCCAAAGAGTTTGAAGAAGATGTGCTGGTTATTGATTATGCGGTGAAGGAATTTGGTTTGCCGACTGATTTGAAACTGAGCGTCCATTCGGGCAGCGATAAGTTTTCAATTTACCCGATTATGGCTGATGTCATTAATAAATACGATAAAGGGCTGCATGTGAAAACCGCTGGAACTACTTGGCTGGAAGAAGTGATTGGACTGGCAGTGGCCGGAGGTGAAGCGCTAGAAGTGGCCAAAGAGATTTATACCAGCGCCTTGGGGCGTAAAGAAGAGTTATGTGGCCCGTATGCCGATGTAATCGATATTGACGACGCTCAGTTGCCCTCTGCCGATGAAGTGAATGGGTGGACGAGCGAAAAATTTGCCAACACGCTTCGACATATTCCTGGTCACCCGGATTACAACCTGAATTTTCGCCAACTAATTCACGTCGGGTACAAAGTTGCTGCCGAAATGGGAGAGCGTTATTATTCGTTGTTGGAGAAAAATGCAGATGTGGTTGGAGCCTGCGTAGAAGAAAATATCTATGATCGCCACTTGAAACGGTTGTTTAATTTGTAGTAGCAGTTTGAAGTGTCTGGAATTGATCGGCTTTATTTAACGAAGGTTAATTCCAGATTCTTCATAGATTAAAATGCCTTTTGCTTAAGAAGTGCAAGAATTTGAATTGGTGTTAAATCTGGATGTTAGGTTATGTTCGACCAGAGTTGTCGATATTCTTTTGGGGTTTTGCTCGTGATTCCTTTAAAAGTGCGGTTGAAATTTGAAATATTGTTAAACCCACATTCAAATGCAACTTCGGCAATACTTTTATCGGTTTGTGAGAGTAATTTGCATGCTTCGGATATTCTTAATTCATTGATGTAGTTGATGACTGTTTTTCCTGTTTTGCGTTTAAAATAGTTGGAAAATGCAGAAATACTCATGTTGAATTTGCCGGCAATATCATCAAGGGTTAATTTTTGTGTGTAATTTTTGGCTATAAAGTCAAGGGTTTGGGTCACTCGATTTAGTGAGCTCTCTTTGTCAATATTTTGAAAGGCAGAAGATGCCAATAAGCTGTAATTTCTATCTGAAGCAAGATTATGTAGTATCGTTAAAATGGACATTAAACGGTGGAATCCATGTTTTGCATCAGGTAATTGGATTAAGGCTTTTCTGTTTTTAAGGGCTATCTTATTCGAGAAAGCAATGCCACGTTGCGCAAGCTTTAGCATGTTCGAGATATGCTGAAGGTCTGGGAAACGATTAATCTGCTCAAAAAAATCCGATCCAAACTGGATTACAACTGCTTTTACGGCGTGCGTGGGGAGTTTTTTCATGAAAATTTCATTGCTTTGCCAAGTATGGGGGAGTTTGCTACCCACCAATACCAAATCTCCTTCCTGAAAAGGCTCTATTGAATCGCCAACATATCTTGTTCCGTAACTTTCTTCTATATAGATGATTTCATACTCGTCGTGAAAGTGCATGGGCATCATAAAATGCTGGCTTTTATTCCAACGAGTGATAACCAAGCTTTCGGGAGCAATAGATACTTTCTCATATAACATCTCCATGGCTGATGTTTTTTGTTTAAATGTGAAAATAGTATAAAAAATCGAAAGGATCGTACTTGAATCCGATTGTCTTGTCGTTTAAGTTTGTTCGGTTACTAATTGAATGTGTAAGTGTGTGGGAAGTAGGATAAAAAACAGCGTCAGTCGAAGTTTTGTAAGATCTCGATTAATTTGGGAGATACTTAAGGCTTTGGGGAGCTGTTTTTTTCTATATGAATGAACTTCAATTTAATAGGGGGGATTGTCAAAGTTGAATACACTGAACGAAAAGGAGTTGTTGTTAAAGCTATCTGGTGGTGATCAGCTGGCTTATGGAGTTGTGTTTAAGTTGTATTATGACCGCTTGTTTTATTTTGCACTTCATTATTTGAATGATAATGAGATGGCCCGTGATGTTGTTCAAGATGTCTTTTCCTGTATTTGGGAAGATTATGCCAGGTTTTCTGAGATAAAGAATCTCTCTTCTTGGTTGCATACTTTATGTAAAAATCAGTGTTTGAAAAAGATTGAGCATATTAAGGTTATACAAAAACATGCAGATGCATTAAAATACAGTCAACTGCTCATTACTCAGGGAGCACTTAGTGAATTGGATACTTCGCCTGTGGCCTTTAATGAAATTAGTCATATTATTGATAAGACATTAGAGCAGCTTCCCAAGCAGACAAGACGGATATTTGAGATGAGTCGCAATGAGAATAAGAAGAATCGGGAAATTGCAGAAGAATTAAATATCTCGTTAAAAACAGTGGAGGCCAATATTACAAAAACGCTCAAGTTGCTTCGAAAATCTCTTCGTCATTATCTTCCGCTTGTGTTTTTCTAATCTAGCTTGTCCTTTTTAACGCAGCTTCTTGTAATTGTAGAAATAGCCATGTTTCTGTATGGTGCTGTGAATTAGTGTTATCGTGTTTTTTAGATGGAAAATGTTTTTTCGATAGGGTAATTTGACTTTAACCGTACTTACTTACAAATACCGATTCATGAACAAAGAAAAATTAAAACGATATACATTAAATCAAATTTCAGATCCCTCAGAATTAAAAGAAGTTATTCAGTGGATCGAAGCATCACCCGAAAATAGAAACGAGTATAATCGACTCAAAAATGCATGGGCCTATGCTTCTTTTGCAAATTATGACGACTTGGCAGGAAGAGGTTTCGAGAAACGCCCCATCGTACGAATGATTCCTCTTGATATGATTAAATATGCGGCAATTTTTATTTTAGCTTTTATCGGAGGAGGGGCGTCAATCTACCTGATAGAAGGTAATGCAAATCAAAAATTTGCTGTTAACGAGGTAATTGTTCCTTTGGGCGAAAATGCTGAAGTAATATTGCCTGATCAAACACATGTTTGGCTGAATTCAGGTACCCGTTTGAAATATCCATCGAACTTCAATGGGAAGAATAGAGATGTTGAATTATTGGGAGAAGCTTTTTTTGACGTAGAACATAATGCAGATCGTCCTTTTCATGTGATTACTGAAAATATGACCGTGGAGGTTCTTGGAACTCAGTTTAATGTTGAGGCTTTGGATAATAGGGAAGAAGTAAATATTACACTGGTTGAGGGGAAAGTGAATCTACAAACAAACAAGGGGAAGCCTATAGCTGAATTAAAGCCCAATCAGAATGCAGTCTATAATTCCATAAGTAAAGAATTAAATGTGAAGGCTGTTGATGTTGAGTTTTATACCTCATGGACAAAGGGAATCATGCTATTTAAAGAAGAAAAATTGAACGATATAGCGGGGCGCTTAGAGCGCTGTTATAATGTTGTTATTGAGTTTGACGATGAATCTGCAAAAGAGATTAAATTTTCCGGATCGATACTAAGAAGCAAACCAATTAATCAAATTCTTGATATTCTTGAATTTACTTCAAACTTAGAATATACGATTACCATAAGACATGAAGAACCGAATATAATTCATTTAAAAAAGAAGCCTATGTGAAATAAAAGGGATCGGAAAATATTGGAAGTATTTCCCGACCCCGTTAATTAGAGTTTAATCTTCTGCCCGAAGATTTGTATTAATTTCTAACATTTCAAATTTATGAAAAAAACTTTTAATTGTTGCAACCGATATAGGTTGTCGAAATTCTTACGTATTATGAGAATTACTGTTTTTATTTTTTTCCTGGCACTTATGCAAACATTTGCGGGAAATGCCTTAGGCCAGCGAACAAAACTGAGTTTAAGTATGAAGAATCTTTCGATTGTCGAACTTTTGGAACAGATAGAAAATGAGACTGACATTCATTTTTTCTACCAAAGTGAAGACATCGAAAACAAGGAGCTTCTGAGTATTGACGTTGAAAAGAAGACTGTGAGTGAAATTCTGGACACTTTTCTCCCTAAACTAAATCTGAAATATGAAGCCTTTGATAAATACATTGCGATTTCAGAAGCCGATGCTAATCCGACTAATTTTTTACAACAAGAAATTGATGTAAAAGGAAGGATAAAGGATGCTTCAGGTGGCTCCTTGCCAGGAGTTTCCATTGTGATTAAAGGAACAACTACGGGAACGATTACTGATTTTGATGGAAATTTTAATTTATCAAACGTTTCGGCTAAAGCAACGCTTGTATTTTCATTCGTGGGAATGAAGACCGTTGAAATTGAGGTTGCAGGACAATCATCTTTCAATATTACGATGGAAGAGGATGCCATTGGCCTGGAGGAAGTGGTAGCGATTGGTTACGGGGTCGCCAGGAAAAGTGACCTTACCGGAGCGGTTGTGAAAGCCGATATTGAAGCATTCCGTGAGCAGCCCAACATTAATATTGTGCAGTCTTTACAAGGTTCTGTTCCTGGTTTGAATGTTGGTATTACCAATGATGCCGGCGAGAGTCCTGGTATACGTATTCGTGGTTACAACTCGATAAGTGGAAGTACTTCACCGCTAATTATTCTTGATGGCGTAATCTATCGAGGTCCAATCGGGGAGATCAACCCTGATGATGTCGAGTCGGTGGATATTCTGAAAGATGCTAGTTCTGCTGCTATTTATGGATCAGAGGCTGCCAATGGGGTGATGATCATTACCACAAAAAAAGGACAACGAGGGGAAAAACCACAGTTTAGTTACTCTTCATATTATACCATTCAGAATCCTGCGAGCCGGTTAACACCTCTCGACAGGGAAGGGTATATTCAGAAAGTGAAAGATGTATATTGGCAGGAGAGTCGCATGGGAGATGATTATTTACAAGTAAATCCCGATTTTGACGTGGCGTTAAAGTTTGGTCACTCCGGTGTGAAAAAATATTTTGACGACGGTTATGATACCGATTGGTATGGCTTGATCGCCAACGATCACGGCCATATTCAGAACCACAACCTGAGCGTTAGCGGTCAGACTGAGCTTACCAACTATTACCTGTCAAGTTCGTTTACTGAGCAGGAAGGGTATATTATCAACGACAAGTACAAGAAATGGACCGTTCGGGCCAACTTCGAAAACCAGATTACCGACTGGATGAAACTCGGCTTACAGTCTTATGTTACCTCTGCAGATAACAGTGGCGTATCTCCTGATATGCGTACCGCTTACCTGCACTCTCCTGTCGTAACCCCATACGATCCGGAAACAGGCAAATTGGATTATTTCCCACAGGCCGGTTCTATTACGAATCCGCTACAGCGCCTCGAAGTAAAAAATTTGAGCAAGCGTTTAAATTTGTTTGCCAATTTTAATGGAGAGATCAAGTTGCCCTTTATACAAGGTTTGAAGTATCGTTTTAACTTCTCGCACAATTATCGTACGAGTCGCAATTTTGGGTTTAATCCGGCTGGAGAAAACTTTACCGGAAGTGCTAATAAAGACTATGGCACTGCCTACGACTGGACTTTCGATAATATTCTGAATTACTCCAGGGTTTTTAATGATATTCACGATATTTCTGCAACATTTGTGTATGGACGCGAGTCACGTGAATATGAGGGGACAGAATCTTCTTCCGGAGTATTTGTTAATCCTGATTTGGGATACAATAAGCTGGAAGCGGGTTCAGTTGATAAAATGCGGGTTAACTCGGGAGCCTGGGAGGAAAACAGTTTGTACTCCATGGGGCGTCTGCAATACAAGTTTGATAACCGCTACTTGGCTACCGTTACGGTTCGGAGGGATGGATTTTCGGGATTTGGAGAAGACAACAAATTTGGAGTCTTTCCGTCAGGAGCATTAGCATGGGTGATGAGTGAAGAAGATTTTATGCAGCCTATCGATTGGATCAATTTCCTGAAGCTGCGTGCCTCATATGGTGAAACCGGAAACAGAACTGTTGGTAGGTATTCTACACTGGCTACCGTCAATTCCGACAATTCATATGTGTTTGGCGATGGAGGTTCTCCGGCCATTGGAATTGCTATTGGTAGGTTACCCAATAGGGAATTGAAGTGGGAAACCACTACTGGTCTGAACCTGGGGATTGATTTTAGTTTGTTAAATCAGCGCCTGCATGGTAATATTGAATATTACGATACTAAAACATCTGACATCCTATACAACATCAATATTCCAACTATTGATGGATTTAGTTCAGTTACAACCAATATTGGTGAAGTGGCTAACTGGGGAGTGGAAGCTTCTGTTACTTCATTGAATGTAAAAACTCCTGATTTTAAATGGGAGTCAACCCTGAACTTTTCATTGAACCGCAATGAAGTAGTTTCTATTTTAGGAAAAGATGATGATGGAGATGGTAAAGAAGATGACCTTGTTTCCAATGGCTTGTTTATTGGAGAGTCACGTGGAGCTATTTATAGTTATGTGATTGATGGTATCTACCAGCTTGGAGATGAGGTGCCCAGTGGCTATAATGTGGGTGGGTATCGATTGGTTGATCTTTCCGGACCCGATGGAGTTCCCGATGGAGAAGTGTCTGCAGCTCATGACCGGGATATCATTGGTTATACCGTACCCGCGTATCGATTCAGTATTCAAAACCAGTTTAGTTACAAAAACTGGTCGTTGCGTGTATTTGTCAATTCAATTCAAGGGGGTAAGAACTATTACTATGGCAACAATACCCCTTATGTTGGAGCATGGTCTGGTGGTGACAATATCACCAACTGGAACATTGTCAAAGAGTGGGACTATTGGACACCCGAAAATCCGGGAGCTGAATATCCTGCATTGGAATATGTTGCCAAAATACGCCCCAATACTTATAAGCAGAGAAGCTTTGTACGTTTGCAGGATGTTTCGTTGTCGTACAAGTTCGACAAACAGCTGTTTAAAGGATATATTAAAAGCCTGAAACTGTATGTCAGTGGAAAAAACCTGCATACCTGGACCAAATGGAAAGGCAATGATCCGGAACTGGGAGCTGGCATTAGTGACGGCGCAGTCAATCCGGTGTTAAGAAGTTATTCTTTAGGTGTCAACCTGCAGTTTTAATCTTAAGAAAAAATACAGATGAAATATTTAAAATTTTTATTCGTTGTTGCGATCTCGTTGCAATTGTTTAGCTGTGATGAGATGGAGGTGCTTAAAGAGGTGCCATTGGATTTTTACAGTCCTGAGAACTCTTATACCAAACCAGTACATATAGAAACTGCGTTGAATGGCATATATGGTTCTGTAAGGGGTTTTTATAATGGACATGAAGGTAGAGAAGATATTCACCTTGGAACCGACTTGGCTATGGGAGGAATTAATCCCGCAACAAGGGCATTTGGGGATTACCCCTCCTCATTAACGCCTACTTCAGGAATTGTATCTAGCAGATGGGGAGATATGTACCGGGTGATTTATCTGAGTAATGTGATCTTGAATCGGATTTCTGATATTGAGTATCTAACGGAAGATGAGAAAAACGAGCATATTGGTGAAGCACGGTTTTTCCGTGGTTGGGCTTATCGTACTTTGGTTTTCTTTTATGGTGGAGTGCCTATCGTAACGGAAGAAATTAGCTCTCCAAAAAGGGACTTTGTGCGTAATAGTAAAGAAGAGGTTCTGGCTCAATGTGTAAAAGATTTTTTATTTGCAGCGACTAACTTACCTAAAATATCGGATGTAGCTGCTGAAGGACGTTTGTGTCAGGCGGCAGCGAATCATATGCTCACCGAGATCTATCTAGCACAAAAGGATTGGGATAACGCCATTGCCGCTTCATCCAAAGTGATTGATGATCCTAATTTTTCCTTGATGACAGAACGCTTTGGTGTTAAGGCTGATCAGGATGGAGATCCTTATTGGGATTTGTTTCAGCGGAACAACCAGAACCGCTCGGCAGGTAACAAGGAAGGAATTTGGGTTATTCAAATAGAATTTGATACTCCAGGTGGAGGTGGTTCCAAAAACCACTGGAGTGCACAATCTCAATTTGAGCGCTTTATTGTGCCACTCTACTGGTATTTAAAAGACCCGGACGGGGTCAATGGGTTTGTTGGACCAACATCTAAGAATGGTGGACGTGGAATTGGGAATGTCAGACCTACAGATCACTATATCTATGAAATCTGGCAAAGTGATTGGGACAACGACCTTCGAAACCACAGCCGCAACATACAGCGCGATTGGGTCTTTGATAATCCCAATTCAGCTTATTATGGTCTGAAAGTTAGTGAAAACCTCGATCTAAGTAAAAATGACACGCTAAGATGGTTCTTTGCTTATCCAACAAAGTTGACCACTAAAGGAGATCATCCTGCAGAGGTGATTCAGGACCCTGCAACAGGTGTTATGTTTGGATCAGCCGGGGCAACTTACCGGGATCGTTACATGATTCGTTTGGCCGAAACGTACCTGCTGCGTGCAGAGGCATACTTGGGAAAAGGTCAAAAAGATAAGGCAGCTGACGACATTAATAAGGTGCGTGGCAGAGCCAACGCTACACTGGTAGCTGATGGAGATGTAGATATTGATTATATTTTGGATGAGCGGATGCGTGAACTAGACTTTTTTGAACAGCGTAGACTTACATTATCTCGTTTAGGAATGCTTGTAGAGCGTACCCGGGAATATAATCCGTATAGTGGCGAGACCATTGAGGATCATAATGGGTTATATCCAATTCCTTACAGCGAAATTGAACGTAACTCGGAAGCTGTTTTAGAGCAAAACCCGGGTTATGTAAACTAATTGATACTTAGAGAGCTAAAGTCTTGAAACCTTATTTTTTGAGGTTTCAAGGCTTTTTTATATCTCGGAGTATAGCAGAGCGGTATTCAATTAGTTTATGAAGCAGGTAAACTAGAAGGTAGTCAAAGGATATCAGTATTAAAATGATTCCTTATTATTTGAGATTGAGAATTTTCTTCATAAGAATACTTACCAAACCAGTTTTATAAAAAGCAATGAGCCCTTTTTTAAAGATACTATTTGCATTAATTCTAGTTGTTCAGTTTTTTAGTTGCCAAAAAGAAGAGTTAAACATAGCCAAAGAGGTTGTTGGAAAACACAAAGTAGCTTTTACCCAATCGCCAAAAAAAATTCCTGTTCCTTATTCTGTGGATGCGCCGATGCTAGGGAATGGTTTTACCGGAGTGGCGATTTCGGGTCAGCCGGAACAACAGGTTTTTCACATTGCCCGAAATGATTTCTGGAGATTGAAAAATGGGTATAACGAATCCTTCCCTGCAGTTCTGGGTAAAGTGAAAATTAGTATTCCGGCATTGAAGGATGCTTCTTACCTGATAGAACAAGAATTATTTGGGGCAAAAACCTTTTCGAAATTCTCAAAAGCAGGGCAGGAGGTATTGTTCAAGACTTTTGTTTCTGCGACCGAGGATTTAATGGTGCTGGAAATAAGCCTTACTGGAGAAGATAAATTGTCGGGCACAGTCAACCTTCAACTTCCGGACAGAAATGATTTTGTTGAAAATCCTCCTCTTGATTTGGTTTTTCCGGCAGTAACTGACAGTGGAAAAACGACAAATGGAATTTATTATATTTCAAGAGCGTTTAAAGAAGATGTTGATATTCCAACACAGGCAACCTGTGCATTAAATATTATCGGAAGAAACTCAAACAGTTTCGAATTATCACAAGGAAAAACGGTAACAATCGTGTTGGCTTTTTCGAGTAATTTTAAAAGCAATGATTGTTTGCAAGAAGTAAAAAACCGACTTGCAGGAATAGACAATAAAGAAATTAAAGAGATTGAATTGAACCATGAAGCCTGGTGGGCAGATTTCTGGTCTAAGTCCTATATTGACATTAACGATTCAATTATAGAGAAACAGTATTACCTTTCCAATTATAGCATGGCTAGCTTCAGCCGGGATAAAGATTTCCCCCCTTCTATTTTCGGAACCTGTATAACCAAAGAGCGTCCCTATTGGAATGGGGATTATCACTTGAATTACAATCATTTTGCACCTTTTTACGGACTTTTTTCTTCCAATCACATTGAGCAGGCTACTCCTTGTATAATCCCGCTTCTTGCCCAAAAAGAAAGGGGTGAATATTACTCTAAAAAGATTTGTGGGATCGATGGGGGAATTATGTTGCCAGTGGGAATAGGTCCCCAGGGTATCGAGACCACCAGGCGTAATGAATTGATGGAGAAATTTAGACATTATACCAAGGACGGAAATGAAGAAGAAGGTGGATTATTTTTCGGACAAAAAAGTAACTCCGCTTACTGTGTGGTAAATATGGCTATGCAGTTTTATCACACCTATGATCTGGAGTTTGCTAAAATGGTTTATCCTTTTGTAAAAGGTGTTGCTACTTTTTGGGAGAACTACTTGACTTTTGAAGATGGTCGTTATGTGATTTACAACGATGCCATTCATGAAGGAACAGTTGGTACCAAGAATCCAATTCTCTCATTGGGATTGGTTAGAATGGTTATGCAAACGGCCATTGACATGAGCAAGGAGTTGGAGGTAGATGCGGAGCGCACAGACAAATGGCAATATGTAATGGATCATTTATCTGATTATTCATATCAGGAGCGTGACGGGAAAAAAGTCTTTAGATATACGGAGAAAGGAACAGCCTGGTGGGGCGACAATACACTGGGTGTTCAACATATTTACCCGGCAGGGCAGATTGGTTTGGATAGTGATCCTGAATTGCTTCAGGTTGCTCACAATACGATTGATGTCATGCAACGCTGGATCGATTTCAATGGTTCTAACAGTTTCTTCCCGGCAGCAGTGCGTGTGGGATATAATCCGGATACGATTCTAACAAAAATGCATAAATATATCGAACATACTTATCCCAATGGTTTTCAATTAAACAATCCGCATGGAATTGAGAATTTTAGTACCGTACCAAACACCATCAACGAAATGTTATGTATGGGGCATGGCGGAGTTCTTCGTGTTTTTCCGGTGTGGCCCAAAGAAAAAGATGCCAGCTTTCACTGTCTGAGAACTTATGGAGCTTTTCTTGTGTCGAGTGAACTAAAAGAAGGACAAGTGAGCTTTGTAAAAATAATGAGCGAAGAGGGGAAAACTTGTATAATAGTGAATCCTTGGCCCGGAAGCAAAGTGAAGGTATACAGAAATGGGAAGGATTCAGAAATACTAGAAGGTGAAAGATTCTTTTTATCGACAGAAAAACTAGAAAATATTACGCTTAAAAAACAACTTTAATTATGATAGTAGTTAGAATACTTGTATTGATTTGCTTTTTCATGGGCTGGGGATTGGTTCCCGGGAAATGTCAAACTGGCGACTTGGACGATTACAACATTATCTGGACTGAACAAAGCAAGAACAGCAGCGAATCGATGCCGCTTGTCGGTGGTGATATTGGTTGTAATGTATGGGTAGAAAATGGAGATTTACTGTTTTATATACAACGCAGCGGGAGCTTTAGTGAAAATGGAGAGTATTTGAAATTGGGCCGTGTGCGGTTGCAGCTTCAGCCTAATCCTTTTTCAGAAGCAGGTTCTTTCAAACAGGAGCTTAAACTGGAAGAGGGTTATGTGCAGATAAACGGCAATACAACAGTAGCAGGAAAGAATATTCAAACTCAAATACGACTTTGGGTAGATGTGCACAGTCCGGTTGTTCATGCGGATATCGATTCGGATGTTCCTGTTGAAGTAACTGCATCATATGAAAGTTGGCGCACGGGAAGTAAAGAACGTAAACCTGGCGGGTACGGCGAACGTTGGGGGATTTTTAGCCTTGAGGGATATCCGGGAAAAGTAATCAGTCATAAGGATGAAATTGATTTTAATAGGAAAGGGATCTTGTTTTATCATCGTAACCCGAAGGATAAATTAATTCCGGATGTATTGATAAAGCAGCAGGGGCTGGAAGCATATCAGGATCAGATTGTCGATGATATTAGAAACCGGACTTTTGGCGGATTTGTTGCCGGTAAAGGATTTATTCCTGCTGGTACGGAAGAAGGTAAATATGTGTTAACGCCATACAAGGCATGGAAGTTAAAGAGTGAGAAGCCTGCAAAGAAACATCAGCTAATTGTTGTTACTCATATTGACCAGTCTGAGAATCTTGAAGTGTGGAAGAATGGTCTTGACCAGCTTGCAGACAAAACCTTAACAAACCATAAGAAAGCTTTGAGGGCAACTGTTGATTGGTGGAAGGAATTTTGGAATCGCAGCTGGATTAAGATCATGCCTGACAATCCGGATCCTTCGAATGAAATATGGCAGGCAGGCAGGAACTATCAGCTTTTTCGTTATCAGTTAGGTGGAAATATTTCTGGTGAATATCCCACAAAATTCAACGGTGGAAACCTGACTTTTGACCCAGTATTGGTAGATGAACAGCGTGCCTATGATCCAGACTGGCGAGCATGGGGAGGGGCCATATTTACAGCCCAGAATCAACGCCTGCTTTACTGGCCATTGCTTAAGACCGGGGATTTTGATGTTATGACCCCTCAATTCGAACTTTATCGTAAAGGTCTGGGCGGCGCTGAAGCAAGGGTGAAAAAAAACTTTGGGCACAAAGGATCAATCTTTAGCGAATATATGAATGTCCCTGGGTTAGCCTTTGGTGCTGGCTACGGTTGGAAAGGAGAGAGCCATCGAAAACGAGGAGAGGAAATTTCATTCGGCGATTCCCGGGCAAATGCTCTTCGTGGGTATAGTGATCTGGTTGAAAAAGGAGTGATGGCTAACTCTGCGGTTTCGTATCATTGGGAATCACAGGTAGAGCATGCTTTCATGATATTAGAATATCACCGTTACTCAGGAGCAGATATCTCTGCATATATCCCGTTCATTAAATCTGCCCTGATTTTTTTTGATGAACATTATCAAAAGCGCCAATTAATGCGAAATGGTAAAGCTTTGGATAATAATGGGAAGCTAGTGATTTATCCGTCCACATCCTGCGAATCGTACCGGGGAGCAAAAAATCCAAGTGATCTTATTGCGGGACTGCAGGCCTGTGTTAGCTCAATCTTAGAACTTGATGGTGATTACTTTACCCAGGAGGAGAAAGAGTATTTTCGTGCTTATTTGAACCGAATTCCGTCATATTCATATGAGGAGATTGAGGGAGATAAAGTTTTAAAGCCTGCAGAATCATGGGAGAGATATCAGAATGTGGAATGTCCGCAATTTTATCCATTGTTCCCTTTCAACCGCTTTTACTTGGGAAGAGATGATATGACAGTTTTTCAAAACACCTGGAAGCATGGAAAATTCCCGAAGGATATGGTCATAAGTTGGCATCAGGATGGCATTTTTTATGCTCGAATGGGTTTGCCAGATAAAGCTGCAGAGTACAATGTAAAGAAAATGAAAGATTCTGACCGTAGGTTTCCTACTTTTTGGGGCCCGGGGCATGACTGGGTACCAGATCATAACTGGGGTGGATCAGGAATGATCGGATTACAGGAAATGCTGATGCAATGTTTCAAGGATAAAATCTATTTACTCCCTGCCTGGCCCACAAATTGGGATGTTTCGTTTAAGTTACATGCCCCCAATAAAACAGAGGTCGAGGTCGAGTACATTAATGGAGAATTTAAAAAAATACATGTAAGCCCTGCGGAAAGGAGAAAAGATGTTGTATTACCCCAATTAGTTCGAGATTAACTAACTGGCTATGGTGTAGAGTTTGTAGTGAGATAAAATAGCAATATGAGGAATAGTGTGAGTTGCGGGATGAATAGAATTATTAGAGAGTCTTATATCTCCGGGTATTAGCGATAAGTGTCAATCTAAAGTTTCAATCTTCAGTCATGTTTTAGTGCTTGTTAAATAGGGGGAATTCATTACATTTGTACAGAACAGTACAGAACAGCTTGACTCGTATTTAGAAGATTGTTATTCGAAGAGAAATAGTTGCAGGGGAAAAAGGTAGGAATTACCGACTCTTGGAGTTTTGGGAGAAAAGGGTTGATCTATAAAACGCTTAATCAGAGGACTATGGTTTTAAGAATGAAAGAAATTGGTGTGTTATTGTTGCTTGTTTTAATGTTTAGTGGTTGTTCTCAAACAGATACACTTAAGAAAGAAACCTATTGCAATCCAATCGATTTAAACTACCGTTTTAGGCCGGAAAAAGCTGAAGTGTCGTATCGCGAAGCAGCCGACCCTTCAGTCGTTTACTTTAAAGGGAAGTATTACCTTTTTGCATCAAAGTCAGGAGGTTATTGGAGCTCTGATAATTTGGCTGAATGGGATTTTATTGCAAGTACTGGCTTGCCAACAGAAGATTATGCACCTGCTGTAATTGCCATTGGTGATACGCTATATTTTGCAGCTTCTTCGACATCAAAACGCCCCTTGTTTAAAACAACAAAACCTGATTCAGGGGTTTGGGAAATTGCAAATCCTGAGTTCCCATTTCCTGTTTGGGATCCAGCGTTTTATCAGGATGATGATGGACGGTTGTATTTGTATTGGGGGTGCTCACCGAAGAATCCGCTTTATGGCATAGAACTCGATTTGAAAAATCAGCTCAATCCCATCGGTCAACCAAAGATAATGTTGGACAGCGATACGGCCGATCATGGTTGGGAATGCCCCGGTGAAAACAATGAAAAAGACACTTCCCCCTGGCTTGAAGGGGCCTGGATGAATAAGCTTAATGGTAAATATTACTTGCAATATGCTGTTCCAGGAACTGAAGTGCGTACTTATGCTGATGGATATTATGTTGGTGAAAGTCCATTGGGACCTTTTATTTATTCGCCTTATAGTCCGTTTAGCCGGCGAACTGGTGGTTTTGCAACCGGTATTGGCCACAGTTGTACCTTTCAGGATAAATACGATAACTATTGGCATGCTACCACCATGGTGATCAGTGTAAAGCACATGTTCGAACGTCGCTTGTGTATTTTTCCTGCTGATTTTGATCAGGATGGAGTATTGTTTACTCGTACAGCTTATGGCGATTATCCACACTATATCCCTATAAAGGAGAGAGATTTAACGAAACAGTCTGATTTTACCGGTTGGATGTTGTTGTCGTACAATAAACCTACAAAGGTTTCCTCGCAATTGGAAGGTTATGAGTCGCAGCAATCAGTAGATGAAAATGTGAGGACTTATTGGGCAGCAGAGGGGGAAAGTGATGAATGGTTGGAGCTTGATCTTCAAAAAAGGAGTCGGATCAATGCTGTTCAAATCAATTTTGCCGAACATGAAACTTCCATTTATGGACGGGAGCAGGGGATATACTACCAATATAAAGTAGAATACTCAAAAGATGGCAAAAAATGGCAGGTGTTGTTAGATAAAAGCCAGAGTAAAGAAGATACTCCTCATGCTTATCATCAACTTGAAGAAGAAATAGCTGCACGCTACCTGAGGTTGTCGGTATTGAAAATGCCGGATGGAAAGGTAGCTGTATCAGGATTTCGTGTATTTGGGAATGCCTTTGGTGATTTGCCCGGAACAGTGAAAGGACTAAAAGTGCAAAGAAACCCTCAGGATGAGCGGGAAGTGAATATATCGTGGGATGATGTTAAGAATGCTCAGGGGTATGTGCTCAGGTATGGAATTGCGCCCGATAAACTGTATCAGTCAGTAATGCTTTATAAGCAGAATGACATTACACTAAAGAGTCTGAATAGAGGAATGAACTATTATTTTGCAATAGAGGCATTCAATGAAAGTGGTATTGCTGAGCTTAGTGATATCGTTGTTGGAAAGTCAAATTCGATAACCCGAAAAGAACAATAACACAGGTTAATCTGGACTTTAGACGAATTGTAGCCAATTGGGTCTAAATGCACATCGCAAGAATAAAACAAGCCAAACCTGAAAGGAAGAATACTTGAGAGGTCTGTTTTATATGTCTTTCAGGTTAGGTTGATTATAAAATGGCTGGATTGATACCGAAAAGGAATAAAAGTAAAACAAAGATGGAAAGCCTGATTAAAATACATATAGAGTTGACAGATAACCATCCAGCTATACTATGGGCAAAATCTGAGTCTGATGCTGTGAATGCAATCGGGCATGTAGGTACACATATGGACTGCTATACAAAGCAACCCAAGAAAAAGGAATATAAGGTGTCGGCAGAAGTAATTGATTGCCGCCAGCACATGCCTACGATGAAAGATCTAGCCCTTTATAGTTTCAAAAATAAAGCGTTAGTGCTTTATACTGGAGCTATGGCGCAGTACAATTATGGAACAAAGGAGTATGGCGAAGCACAAACATTTTTAGATGAGCATGTACTTGAAGCCATACTGGCTGATGCCCCACAGTTTATTTTAATAGATGGCTGTGGTATTGGTCAACATGGAGAAGAGCATATTCGTTTTGATAAAAGATGTGAAGATCATGATTGTTTTGTGGTGGAGAATATATGGCTGGAGGAACCTTGGGCTAAACAAATACGAGCTATGGAGATAAAGATTAAACTGGCTTCGGAATCAACAGGAAAGCCTTGTGAAGTATATGCACAGGTGACTGATTGAGGATCGTTTTTTATGTAAATAAATTCTAGAGTAGGGATATCAGATATTCATATAATAAAAGTCTATGAAAAAGATAGTAGGATTTGCACTATTGTTTTTAATTAATTTGAGTGTTATCGCGCAGGTTAATATTTATGTGTCACCTGTTGGCAATAACAATGATGCAGGCAGTAAGGAACAACCGGTGGCTACCATTAAGCGGGCTCAGGAACTAGTGAGGGAGTTAAAAGCTCAAGATGGTTTGCCTGATAAAGGTGTCCGTATAATGATTGAAGCGGGAGAATATACCTTAGATGAATCACTGGTTTTTACACCAGAGGATAATGGTGAAAAAGATAAACCGGTCATTTTTCAGGGAGCTGAACCAGACGGTGTGTTCATCACTGCCGGGCTAAAAATCACTAATTGGAGAAAGGTGAAGAATAATCACTGGGTAGCCTCCGTGCCGGAAGTAAAAAGTGGTGATTGGTATTTCAGACAGTTGTTTGCTGGAGAGAAACGGCTGACTCGCGCCCGGATTCCCAATACCGGATTCTTAAAAACAAAAGGTCCACTCTCTAAATATGCTGATATTGTTGGGAAATATACCTGGAATCAGAAAATGCGAGAAGAACAGCCGGGGCAATATTGGGAAAGCCGGTGTGGTTTTCAGTTTAATAAAGGCGATATTCAACAGTGGGAAAATTGGGATGAGGCCGAAATCTTAACTTATCACAGCTGGGAGAGTTCCTGGCAAACCATACGCGAAATAGATCCTGTAAAGCAGGACGTCCATTTTAATTCGCCTTGTCGTTATCCCATTGGCACCTTCGGAAAGGAAATGCGCTACCGCGTTGAGAATATTCCGGCCGCTATGGATCAGCCGGGAGAGTGGTACCTCGATGGGAAGAAAGGAGAAGTGCATTACCTGACTGCCGAAGGCGAAGATCCGAGTACGATGGAAATTTATGCTCCCTACCTGAACGAGTTCATGTCATTCCAAGGGGATTCATTGAAGAAAGTACAATACCTTTCGTTTAAGAACATCAGCTTTAAATATGCCCGTTACAATTTAGGTATTTACGATATGACTCCGCAATGGCCCCAAGAGATTAAAAAAGGGCTGCCACAATTCCCCAATCATCCAAGAGGCGGCTATACCGATGCACAGGCGGCACCAAGGTCAGGTCAGGCGGTGGAATTAGTGAACGCTGAGCACATTCAGTTTGAGAACTGTCGTTTCAATCATGTGGGTGCCTATGCAATGAGAATTGGTGAACGTTGCTTTAATATCAAACTGCAAGGTTGTGAGATGTTTGATCTTGGAGGTGGTGGTTTGTTATTGGGACGTCCCGATCGGAATGTGGTGAAAGATCGTATTCCTTTTGACCTGGCACCGGGTTACAATATCATTTCCAATTGTTACATCCACGATGGTGGCAAGGTGCATCCGGCAGCTGTTGGATTGTGTGTGATGCAAAGCCACAATAACCTGATTGAACACTGTGAGATTGGCTATACCGGAAACAGTGGTATCAGTAACGGTTGGTGTTGGACCGATCATGTGGAGACGTATAATTTTAATAACCGCTTTATTGGTAATTACATCCACCATACATCTCAAACGATGGGAGACGCCGCTGGTTATTACAACAATGGAGCCAGCCGGGGAACCATATTACAGGAGAATTTTATTGACCAGATTGTGAAAGGCCCTGGCGTACATGGTGTGGTGGATGGAATGGGCATGGACTCGCACAGCCGATATATTCATTTTGAGCGTAATGTAATTGGTAAAACGAGTGGTAAGGTAACTAGTTTTGCCCGTCAAACAGGTCCATGGAATTTCACTTGGAAAGATAACAACTTTAACTGGGATATAGAACGTCCTGTTTTTGCTCATAGCCCAGAACTCGATCATAGCGAATTTACGATTGTTGCAGATTTTAAGCTTCCATCTACTTTTTTGGATTTGAGTGGATGGACCGAACAACAATGGGTACTCAGTAAAAATGGGAAGTCAGATACTGATGGTTATTACGGAATGCTCGTTGAAGGAGGCAAAGCTATTGCATATCTCAATGTGGGAGGAGGTAAAGAAAACAATCACCAGTTGGTTATCGAAAATGAATTGCAAGAAGATGCGCAAAACCGTTTTGCCATTAGTTATGATGGTAAAATATTTCGCTTCTATGTTAATGGCGCTGTGGTAGAAAAGAAAATCGCAAAAACAAGAAAGCCTGGTAATGGAAAGTTAGTTGTGGCACATTTGGGAGCCAATTGTCTTCGATATAGTGTTGATCAGTTGCTGATTTTTAATGAAGCCATCAAAGATAAAAAAATGGGTGCACTAACCCCTGAAAGTACAAATTTGACTTTTCAATGGGAGCAGCCTCAGCTTTCCGGAGCAAAGGTTGATTTTGAACAAATTAAGAAAGAGGCTGGCATAAAAGCACCTTATCGCACTTTTCTGAAAGTAGCTATACAATAAGAACCTATCAGAATAATCCTAAATAGCAACAAAACCTAAAATCGAAATGACAAAAAATCTATTTTTTCTTTTAAGCCTAACGGTTTTACTTATGAGTTCTTGTGAAAAACAGGAGCAGCATAGTCAATTTTTGCATTTGTGGTATAAACAACCAGCCCAGATATGGGAAGAAGCTCTTCCGATCGGAAATGGGCGATTGGGGGCGATGGTGTTTGGTGGAATAGATACGATTCGCATTCAATTAAACGAGGAGAGTATATGGGCGGGGATGCAGCAGAACAACTTAAATCCTAATGCAACAGAGCAACTTCCGGAAATACGAGAACTGCTCTTCAATGATAAAAACAAAGAAGCATTTGAGTTGGCAAGTAAGGTTTTGTTACGCGAGAATAATAAAATTCGCTCGTACCAGCTTTTGGGAGATTTACTAATAACCCTTAATGATGAGTTAGAATCAATATCAGGATATGAGCGTTCGTTGGATTTAGCCTCTGGGGTAACCAAAGTGGAGTGTCAACGAAATGGTTATC
This sequence comes from Sunxiuqinia sp. sy24, assembly GCF_052677165.1. NCBI lineage: Bacteria > Pseudomonadati > Bacteroidota > Bacteroidia > Marinilabiliales > Prolixibacteraceae > Sunxiuqinia > Sunxiuqinia sp. sy24. Next base: position 184,078 of record NZ_JBQYLH010000006.1, on the reverse strand, counting down.
GTTATACTCAGGAGGCATTTGCTTCGGCTCCCGATGATGTAATTGTAATACACCTGGAGACAGAAGACCCTAAAGGACTAAGTGGTTCGCTGAATTTAACAAGGCCACAAGGCGCAGTTGCTCAAGTAATTTCAGATAACGAGATTCGGTTGGTGGGACAAATTATTGACGCGCCAGATCTTAAGTATGACAGAGGAGGTGAGCATATGTGTTTTGAAGGTCGGCTAAAGGTTGTTAATGAAGATGGAACGGTAAATGCTGTGGATGATCATTTAGAATTTAGTGGCATATCAAAAGTAACCGTGATTCTAACAGCTGGAACGGATTACAATTTGGAGAAACTGGATTTTGACCGCTCCATTGATCCCGCCTCAAAAGTGTCCGGGATATTAAACAAGGTGGTAGACCAATCATACTTAACATTAAAAGAGAAACATAAGGTCGATCACGAATCTTTTTTTAATCGCTTAGATTTACAATTAACCCAATTAACTGAGGATACTGTTCCTACTGATATTCGATTAGCTAATGTAAAAGCAGGAGAAGAAGACCTACACATAGTAGAACTTTATTTTCAGTATGGTCGCTATTTGCTAATGGGATCGTCGCGCTCACCGGGTATTTTACCTGCCAATTTACAAGGGATTTGGAACCATCACATAAACGCGCCATGGAATTCAGACTTTCATGTGAATATTAATCTTCAGATGAACTACTGGCCGGCAGAGGTTTGCAACCTCTCGGAAACGATGTTGCCTATGGCTGGTTTTTTCCAAAAAATCAGCCAAATTCCTGGTCCTAATACGGCTAAAATGTATGGCTGTAATGGCTGGACCATGCACCATCTAACCGACCCTTTTGGGCGAACCGGCATTATGGATGGTATTGAATGGGGCATGTTTCCGCTAGGAGGTAGCTGGGTTTGCTTCCCTATTTGGAGGCATTTTGAATTTACCAACGATCCCACTTATCTGGAAGAAATTGCTTGGCCTATGTTGAAAGGGAATGCCCAGTTTATTCTTGATTTTCTTGTGGAAGGACCAAGCGGATACTTGGTTACTGCACCGTCATACTCTCCCGAGAATCATTTTTATTTGCCGGGCTCTGATGAGCATACACGACTAACTTATGCTCCAACCATGGATATTCAGATTATTAATGAGCTTTTTAAGTACTGTAAAAAGGCAGCTCGGATTGTTGGTGGGGAAGAAAAATTGCTCGATCGGATCAATGAAGCCGAAAAATTGTTACCCCCTGTTGTGATTGGGGAGGACGGTACGATTCAGGAATGGATTAAAGATTACAGAGAGGCAGAACCTGGACATCGTCATATGTCTCACCTATTAGGATTGCATCCAGGAACTACGATAACGCCTGAAACGGTCGATTTATTTGAAGCTGCTCAGAAAACCATTGAGCGAAGACTTCAACATGGAGGTGGAGGAACTGGATGGAGTCGTGCGTGGATCATTAATTTCTATGCGCGCCTATTGGACGGAGATAATGCATATAAGCACTTTAATGCTTTAATGAAGCATTCAACCTATAACAATCTGTTTGATGGGCACACTCCTTTCCAAATTGATGGAAATTTTGGGGGTACTGCCGGTATTGCCGAAATGTTATTACAAAGTCATAATAATTTAATTCACTTGTTGCCTGCTCTCCCTTCTTCCTGGAAAAAAGGACATATTGAAGGAATTAAAGCCAGAGGTAACTTTGAGTTAGACCTGTATTGGAAGAACGGACAATTAGAAAAGGTTACGGTCTATTCCAATAGCAATCATGATTGTAATTTAAAATATATGGATAAAGAAATCAACTTTGAGACAGTTTCAGGTAAGTCCTATTCTTTCAATGGAAAGCTGGAGAGATTATAGACGTTTAAAGAAATTGTCATTTAATAGATAGACAATATATAGAAAACTCCTTTGAAATTATTGCTGAAAGTTAATGATTCTATCATATATCAGTGCTAATGATTGGGAATGAGGAGAGATTGAATTTTTAAAATGATGTAAATCATAAAGGAAAATGAAAAGAACGATAGGAATATCAGGAATGCTTTTGATGGTTGCTTGTACAACAACAGTTGAGGAATGCAAGGCGAAGCGACCAAATATTATTATTGCGATTAGTGATGATCAGTCTTTTGCTCATACAAGCTTTGCAGGATGCACTTTTGTAAAAACCCCGGCATTTGACAAAGTAGCTCGCGAAGGTATTTATTTCTCTAATTGCATTGCGGGTTCTCCGGGGTGCGCTCCTTCGAGGAGTTCGCTGGTGACAGGCCGGCATCATTGGCAAAATGAACAATCCGGTCAGCATTTTTCCGGATGGCTTGACAAATATGTCCCATTTGTAGATTTACTCTCGGATAATGGATACTTAACAGGCTACACCGGAAAAGGAGTAGGGCCTTTCCAGTATCATCGTAATCATGTAAAAGAAGATTCATTTCGGATTGAGAATGCAGCCGGAAAGGGATTTAATCAGCTTGCTTATGATGCGGCTGAAAAAGAAACGACAGGACTGTCATCAATAGACTATTATGCCAACTTCAAGGCATTTATGTCTGGTCGAAAAGATGATCAGCCTTTTTATTTCTGGTATGGTGGCTACGAACCTCATCGTGTGTATGAAAAGGGGGCTTGGAAAAGATCAGGCAAAAAGCTTGAGGATGCACAGGTTCCCGCCTTCTTACCAGACACGGAAGAAATCCGTGGAGACTTACTTGATTATGCGATGGAGATAGAATGGTTTGATAAGCAACTGCTAAAAATGATAAATTATTTGGAAGAGATTGGCGAGCTTGAAAATACCATCATTATTGTTACATCAGACAATGGTATGCCTTTTCCCCGGGCGAAAGCTTTATGTGTTGAATACGGGATTCACGTTCCTTTGGCTATTCGGTATCCCCAGAAATTTCCGGGAGGACGTGTGGTGGAGGATATGGTTTCATTCATCGATTTTGCGCCTACTATACTTGAACTGACAGAAACCACAGCAGACGGGATGCTGCCTGTAACAGGTAAAAGCTTGGTAAAAGTCTTGACTTCAGATAAGGATGGGATGATTGATCGTTCTCGTAAATTTGCTTTTTCAGGAAGAGAAAGGCACTCTTCTTCCCGCTGGAAAAACTTGGGGTACCCTCAGAGAGCTATTCGCGATAACGATTTTATATATGTCTGGAACATGAAACCGGCTCGTTGGCCAGCTGGTGCTCCACAGCGTTTGAATCCCGACCAGAAAAATGAGCTTCTTCCCTTATATGGTATTGATGAGCAGGGAGGACATCATAGTGATTGGGCTTTTACTGATGTGGACGGAAGTCCTACAAAATCCTATTTGGTTGAGCATTTTGAAGAGAAAGAGATCAGGCCTTTTTTTGATTTAGCCTTTGAGAAGCAGCCGGAAGAGATGCTCTATAATATCAAAGAAGATCCTTTTTGTTTGAATAACTTAATTGAAAATAAGAAGTATAGTTCAATCAGAGCAAAATTCAAGCAAGAGCTTCGGAAAGAGTTGTTACGAACCGGAGACCCTCGCGTGGTTGGATCTGACGAAGGAGTATTTGAGACTTATAAACGCTATAGTTCAATAAGGGAGTTTCCTAAACCGAAAGAAGCTGAAAATGATAATTTTTAGGGATAAGAAAAATTTACTGTCAAATAGTGAAATGTATTAGTGATTAATCAACTAATCAATCAGCTGCGATTAATTACGTAGTTGATAGTGAGTCGCATGTAGTTTGATCTTAAAAATATAAAATTAAGCATATGAAATTTAGTTATTGTAAATATTTGGTCTGTTTAGGACTGATCATTTTAACCACAAGTTTGACTTGTGATGCTTTAAGTGCCAGAAAAGCAGAATCTGAAATTGGTGAGCAGAGGGCCATCTACATCAACCCAGAAGGAGATAATTCTGCTGATGGATTAACCCCTGAAACGGCCCTAAGAACATTGGAAGGGGCAAGAGATTATATCCGCAAGCACCAGCTGAACAGAAACATGAAATCTGATCTTTACGTTTATTTTGCTCCGGGGCGTTATGCCTTGAATGAAACAGTAATCTTTAAGCCGGAGGACTCAGGATCAAATGGATACAACGTTATTTACCGAAACCTTACTGATGAAAAACCGGTGATTTGTGGAGGTCGCAAAGTAGAGGGCTGGAAAAAGGTTTCAGGGAAAGACTACTTTGTTGCAGATGTTTCTGAAGACAAAGGTTATGCCCCCTATTTTAAGCAACTCTATGTCAATGGCATTCGTACACAGCAGGCTATCTCGAACAAGCCGTTTAGGTCTATAACAGCTCCTAAGTCTGGCGATATCCAGAAAGGTAAAGTACGTTCCGAAATCAGTAACCATCCCACAAGGCATTGGTGGAATGACCCGGAAACTGAAGAAAAGCTGGATGGCATTGAGTTTAGCAAAGCCGACATGCAGAAAACTTATTCAAATGTAAAAGATCTTAGTTTACATGCCTTGCTTGTTTTCAAAATGATGCAAATTTCAGTCGAAGAAATAATTGAAACAGACAGTTCCTATATTTTTCGTTTGCCAAATCCTGATTTTCAGTGGTGGACTACCTGGCAAGATGCATCGGGCGCAATGGGGCATTACATTGTAAATGCCATTGAGGAGCTTGACGAGCCCGGGGAGTGGTGTTTGAACACCACCGAAAACAAAATATACTATTTCCCTCAGCCATGGGAAAATATGAAAAAGGTAGATGCCTATCTGCCTGTAGTGGAAGGCCTTATTGAATTAAATGGAACTCCTGAGGCAAGAATTAAAAATATTGTATTTGATGGCCTCATTTTTCAACATGGAAACTGGACGTACCCTGAAAAGCACATGCTGGGAAGATCGCAGGCTGAAATTACAGGAGAATACGATAGCGAAGTTCCCGGTCAGTTGGTTTTAAACTATGCGAACGATGTCCGGATTAATAATTCTGTATTTCGTCATTTGGGATCATCAGGAATTCAACCTTACGAAGGGACAACCCGGATAAGAATTGAAGGCAATTCTTTCTACGATCTGAGTGCAGCTGCAGTCAGTACCGGCAAATGGTATCTGAACAAATTGCTTTGTCCTGATAATACAATCTGTAAACATACATTAATCCGAAACAATGTGATTCGTAACATCGGGCGCGATTATTATCAGGCAAGTGCCATTAATACCTTTGCGGCCTACGATGTAATCATTGAAAACAACGATATTTCCGATATTGCCTATGCCGGTATCCACGCACGCATTGGTGATCAACCAACGCATCATAAAGCAGGTATAGCCCGACTGACCTATCGCCGGAACCTGATCTCGCGTACTTCGGCATTGCACAAATGGGGGATACGTGACGGCGGAACACTCTATACCCATGGCTATTATCCGAACTGCCTGGTTGAAGAAAACTATGTGGTGTATTCTAGTCGTAATGTGATGGATGTATTCTATGCCGATAACTGGAGCAACGATTCCTACTGGCGGAATAATGTGAGCAAAGACTCCAATGCAGAGCATGTTTGCAGGGCTTGGATGGCTTCTTCGAATCGTGTGGTTTTTGAAAACAATTACGGTGATGCCCCTTGCAAAAGTGCCGGAGGTGCTCAGTTGATCAATTATCATTACATTGAAAATAATGCATGGCCCGATTCCGCTTTAGCCATTATGGAAAATGCCGGATTAGAAAAAGATTATCAGGATTTGGCTGCACATAGCTACGGACATGAAAGTTTACTAAAAAATAAGCCGGTAACAGTTTCTTCAGAGGAAGATGACAATCTTGCAGAATATGGCAATGATAATAATTGGGACACGTATTGGCACACGGCAGCTGATGCAAAGGGAAGATCTTGGTACCAGGTAGATATGGAATCAGAATATGTGCTGGAAAAATTGGTGATTATTCCGGTCAAAGATCGTTTTGAGCCGGCATCCCGCTCAAGTTATGAGGTTCAGGCGTCCAACGATCCTTCATTCAAAGATTACACGGTATTAGCGGTTAAAAATGAAGTTGTATCTTATTATAAAACAGATACAAAGTGCAGCAATATGTGGGAAGTGTTTTTGAATCATCCCAAGCCGTATCGTTATATCCGGATCATTGGCAAAAACAAAGACTCATTTAGTATGGCTGAATTTGAGGCTTTTGGATATGAAAATTAAATAGAAATAAGACAATGAATTTTATAAAAGTGCTATCGATAAAGTTAGTCCTTTTCGGCATTGTGATGTTTGTCTCAGGGTGCTCTCATAAGAAAGCAAAAGATGTGACTCTTGAGAAATACAGATCGTACAATGTTTTATGGGACTCCCCGGGGATGAATGAGTTGGGTTCAGTGCCGATTGGAAATGGCCAGATTGGTGCCAATGTTTGGATACAAGAAAATGGAGAATTGGTTCTTTTATTGAGTCATACCGACTCATGGGATGAAGCAGGACGTTTGGTCAAGTTGGGGATTGTCCGTGTTCAAGCTTTTCCTGAGGAGGTGAGCTTGAACACCCCTTTTAAGCAAGAGTTAGATATTGTTAATGGTCAACTTTTAGTTCGTTTAGGAAATGATGAGAAGTTTACCAGTTTGAAAGTTTGGATAGATGCAAACAATCCGGTTGTTCATATAGAAACTCAGGGAAGTGATGCATCAGAGTGTGAGGTTAATTTGGATTTATGGAGAAAAGAGAACCGCCAAGGATCAGGAGCTGATCTTATTCCTTTCTCTGATATGGGAACTTTCAAATATTTCAACCCAAAGCTTTTTGCCGATGAAATTGTGCCAGAGTCCTCGGAAATGGACGATTTGATTTGGTTTCACCGTAATGCCGAATCAATCTACCCGGTTACGTTGAAAGGGCAAGAACTCGGAGGTTATCTGGAGAAGAATAAAGATCCGCTTTTGAACAGGACTTTTGGAGCTTTGATTTCAGGCGAAAATATGAAACGGGAGAAGAATAAACTCAAATCTGTTACAGCACAGAAAAATCATCATGTTTCGATCACTTGCCTGACAAAAGTAACTCATACAAAAGAGGAGTGGATTAATGATATTAAGTCTTTGGATAAAGAAATTCAAGCCAAAGATTTAAGCGATGCCTATGAAGAACATTGTGGCTGGTGGCACTCATTCTGGAAGCGTAGTAGTATTTTTATTTCAGGCAATAAAGAAGCAGAAGCCGTAACGGCTGGATATATTCATCAACGGTATCAGTTGGCTGCGTCGGGACGAGGAACGATGCCTGTAAAATTCAATGGTGGAATCTTTACTGTTGGACAGTCGGAAGGCTCATTTGACCCGGATTATCGTAGATGGGGAGGTGCATATTGGTTTCAGAACAATCGTCATTTGTATTGGCCAATGCTAGCAAGTGGCGATCAAGATTTAATCATGCCGTTTTTCGATATGTATAAAAATGCCCTTGAACTGGCAAAATACAGAACACAAACTTACTATGGGCACGAGGGGGCATTTTTCCCTGAAACGCAATACTTTTGGGGGACTTATAGTAATACTTGCTTCTATTATCAACAAGAAAAGCCTGCGGAAGGAGAGCTTCTAAAGAGTGCATCGTTTCCAAATCCGAATAATCCCTACATGAAAAATTATTGGGACAATGGAATTGAACTAAGCGCTATGATGCTTGACTACTTTGATTATACTCAAGATAGTTGTTTTGCAAAAGAATACCTGGTTCCTGTCGCCTCTGAGATAATGACTTTTTTTGACCAACATTGGGAAAGAAAAGATGGTAAAATTCAATATTATCCAACCCATGCAGTTGAAACATATTGGGGGGCGAGAAATCCGAGTACAATTATAGGTGGTTTACGCTATGTTTTACCCCGCCTAGTCAATTTATCGGAAACCTTAACCACAAAAAAGATGCGGGAACAATGGGGGAGAACATTGACAGAACTGATCGAATTACCATTTGATACTATTGACGGAGTGAGGAGAATTGCACCGGCTCAAGAGTACGGTAAAGCATCTAATCAGGAAAATCCAAGTCTTTATCCCGTATTTCCATATGCTTTGTATGGTGTCGGGCAACCTGAATTAGAGCTTGCTCGGAATACGTATCTTACACGTCGCATTAAAAGCAATAAGTGTTGGTATCAGGATGCAATTCATGCGGCTAATGTTGGTTTTGCAGAGGATGCCCAAGAGGATGTTGTTGCTCATTTTACGAATGGTGATGAATCGATGCGATACCCCTACTTCTGGAAAGCTGAAAATGATTGGGTTCCTGATTATGATAATGGTGGTTCGGCTTCAACGGCATTGCAACAGATGTTGATTAAGTCTGTAGGGGAAAAGATTATTATAACTCCGGCATGGCCGAAAGACTGGAATGTTGAATTTAAACTCCATGCACCACAAAACACCACCGTAGACGGAAAAATTCAAGATGGAAAATTAGTTGAATTGAAGGTTCTTCCCGAAAGCAGAAAGAGAGATGTTATAATATGGGATGAAAACTTTTTAACAGAATAGAATATGAAAATCCTGAGACATAAAAAAATAGTGTTGATAATGATAGTTGTATTATCCTTTATAACTTTATCAGCAAAGAAATCTAAATATCCCTATCAGGATCCCAAAGTAAGGGTAGAGGAACGTATCAGAGATTTGTTATCCCGAATGACCCTTGAGGAGAAGGTGCATCAATTGGCCACACAGTTTCCGAATGCCAACATGCGATTGGGTATTCCCAATTTGAGTGCCGGAGAATGTTTGCATGGCATTGTTATGGATGGAGCTACTGTTTTTCCACAGGCAATTGCTATGGCGAGCTCATGGGATCCGGAGTTGATTGAAAAAATGGGACATGTGGTGGCAAAAGAATCCCGGGCTTTCGGTATTCATCAATGTTATACCCCCATGCTTTCGGTGGTGCGTGATGTGCGTTGGGGGCGTACAGAGGAGAGCTATGGTGAGGATCCATACTTGGTTGGTAAGATAGGAACAGCATACATAAATGGATTACAGGGAACCGGACAGCAATACCTCGACAAAGACCATATCATTGCTACAGCCAAACACTTTGTGGCGGATGGAGAGCCAATGGCAGGAGATAACGGAGCAGCAATGGATGTGTCTGATTACAATTTGCACAATGTTCATATGCCACCTTTCAAAATGGCCATCGAACAAGGCAATGTGCGAAGTATGATGCCAGCGCATCACCTGTTGAACGGTATCCCTTGTCATGCCAGTAAATACCTGCTGAATGAGATCCTGCGTAAACATTATGGCTGGGATGGTTTGATAGTGTCGGATAATCAGGATATTAAAAGGTCTTTCAACACATTTAAATATGCAGAAACAGATACCGATGCTGTTCGCATGGCTTTAGAGGCCGGTATCCATCAGGAATTATCCATTTTACAACCTTGGGGCGATAACCGTTTGTATGGCGATTTGTTGGTTAAGGCGGTTAAGTCGAAGCAGATCGATGAGAAGCTGGTGGACAATGCAGTTTATTACGTGCTTAAAGCTAAATATGACCTTGGACTGATGGATTCCAAAGAACAACTAGATGCCCGGTTCGATGTACTGGAAGGGGAGCAATACAGGCGTGATCACAACATTAAAGACGAAGAAATTGAATTGGTGACCAAAAACGGTTATTTTGGTATTCCCCGTGAAGGTTACAGGGAAGTCATCAATAGTCCTTTGCATGATGAGTTGGCTTTGGAAGTAGCCCGTAAATCCGTTGTGCTTTTAAAGAATGAGGATAATATTTTGCCGCTAAATACAGGCAAATATAAAAAGATAGCAGTCATTGGTCCCAATGCCGATGCCATGCGCCTGGGAGGATATTCACCTGAAAAGCCAAAGTATTTTGTGACCATCCTGGAGGGATTAAAAAGCAAATACGGCGAAGACATTGAATTTAGCTATGCAAAGGGTTGTGACATTGCATCTGATGATACCGATAAAATGGCAGATGCAGTAACCCTCGCACAAAATTCTGATTTGGTGGTATTGGCTATTGGCGGTTCAGAGGAAACCTGCCGTGAAAATGAAGATCGAGATGATCTGAATCTTGCAGGGGTTCAAACCCAATTGGTGCAGGCCATTCATAAAACAGGTAAACCCTATGTTGTCGTGCTTTTAAACGGACGTCCTCTGTCTGTAGAATGGACGGCTCAAAATGCGCCTGTCATCATTGAAGGATGGTATCTGGGGCAGGAAACAGGAACAGCCATTGCAGAGGTGCTGTTTGGAGAAGTAAATCCAGGTGGAAAACTTCCCATTACTTTCCCCCGGAATGTGGGACAGGTGCCTTTATTCTATAATAAACTGGAAACCGGCCGCCCAAGAAGAATCCATAACTCGTCACCGGAACCACTTTTCCCATTTGGCTTCGGATTAAGTTATACGGATTTTAAGATAAGTGAACCGGTTCTTGATACCAATATCATTTCTCGAAATGGAAAAACCAGTGTATCTGTTGATGTAACCAATGCTGGTCAACATAATGGTGATGAGGTAGTTCAGTTGTACATAAATGATCTGGTATCGTCGAGGGTGAGGCCGGCTATGGAGTTGCGAGGCTTTGAGCGCATTACCTTGGCACCGGGCGAAAGCAGAAAGGTTAGTTTTGAAATTGGAAAAGAACAGTTGGAGTATTGGTTGGATGGACAATGGATAGTTGAGTCTGGTGATTTTGAAATTATGATTGGAAACAGCTCTGCCAATGTGAAGAAAGCTATGTTGAAAGTGAAGTAGCAATATAGTTTTTGCTGCTATGTAAGAGCTGTCGTAAAATAATTTGTAACTATTGAACTGTAAGAAATATGTATCATATGAGATTCATTTTTAAACTATTTGTAGTAATATTTTCTGTCAACTTTTTTTGTATTTCATTAGCAACAGCATCCGGTATCAGCAAAGCCGGAACGTTATCAAAACAGCAAAAGCCTGAAATAATTAAAAAAGGAACCATTGCATGCCATGTGGTGGAGGCCACTCCTTTTGTTTATAAGGATAAGGTCTACCGGTTGGAATGGGTAAGAACAAAAAATAGAAATAACACCAAAGGAATCAGTTATTTGCATATCGTAGATCACGTTACGGGCGAGGAGATTTCTGCATTTGGGGATTATCATCGTTTTCCCTGTGCGTTTGTTGAAAATAATACTGTATATGTGGTTGGAACCAACGAAAATTTGGGATGGCATGGTACTGTTTTAAACATGTTTGTATCCAGTGACCTGAAGAATTGGGAGCAAAGAAAAATCTATGACGCGCCTGAGGAATTGCATCAGATTTGTAACACCTCCCTGTGTAAAACAGATGAAGGATATGCATTAATGTTTGAAATTTCCGGTACTAAAGAAGCTGGAGTCAGTTTTACGCCAAGGTTTTTACTTTCCAAAGATTTGAAGACTTTTAAATTGACAGCTCCTGAATGCACTTATGGACGTGATCGATACGCTGCCCCTCATTGCCTGAGGTTTCATGACGGGTGGTATTACAGCTTTCATCTTGAGGCCGGTCAACCTAAAGGATATGAGCAATTTGTATTTCGTTCAAAAGATCTGATTAACTGGGAAAGTAGTCCATTCAATTCCGTTTTGGCAGCATCAGAAGAAGATCGTTTGATGGCTCGTGATGGATTTACTGATGAAGAAAAAGAAGACATTGCATCATCCAGAGATGTCAATAATTCGGATATTGATTTTTGTGAACATAAAGGAAAGCTTGTAATTACTTATTCCTGGGGTGATCAGGAAGGGCATGAGTTCCTGGCTGAAGCGGTCTATAAGAGGTCAATGAATGCTTTCTTAAAATCTTGGTTCCCTAAAGGAGTGAAGTGTGAAAAGGGGAAATAATCTAAAATAAAATAAATTGGAATGAAAAAGAGATGTAAAGAACTGGTCTTGGTATTAATGGTATTGATGCAGGTAGCTATGGTATCAGCGAAGAAGTACAAGTATCCTTACCAGAACGCTGATTTATCCGCCAAAGAAAGGGTGGAAGATTTGATTTCAAGGATGACGCTGGATGAAAAGATCGATCAGTTATCCATGAAAAGTCTGAATGCACTTAAAATGGATGATAAAGGTGAGGTAACCACAGAATCGCTGGAGAAACTGTTTAATGGGCAGAGTCTTGGTTGCCTTGAGAGTCCTTTTGTGGAGCATGAGAAGATAGCTAAATTCTCAGAAGCTGCAGATCGGTACTTGCGTGAGCATACTCGGCTGGGGATTCCCGCCATTCAGATTGCAGAGTGCTTGCATGGGCAGATGGCCTTGGGAGCCACCATATTTCCACAGGCAATCGGACAGGGGAGTACCTGGAATCCAAATTTGATTAACCGTATGGCTGAGATTATTGCAAAGGAAGCCTCATTGGCCGGTGTTGATCAGGCTCTTTCTCCTCTTTTTGATTTAGGGCGTGATGCGCGTTATGGTAGAATTGAAGAGTGTTATAGTGAAGATGCCTACTTGGTATCTGAAATGGGGGTGGCATTTGTAACTGGTATGCAAGGGGATCCAGAAGTGACAAAAACAGAGATCCCTGAAAACAGGTTGATGTGTACCGCAAAGCATTTTGTGGGTTGTGGAATTCCTCAATCCGGTATTTTTATTGCACCAGCCGTGGTGGGGGAGCACGAATTGCGAAGCCTGCATTTCAAGCCATTTGAGGATGCTATAAAAAAAGCAAATATTTACAGCATAATGCCCGGTTATCACGAGGTGAATGGAGTGCCAGTTCATGGCAGTCGATGGCTATTGACCGATATTCTCAGAGAAGAGTGGGGTTTTGATGGGTATGTATTTTCTGACTATACGGCCATCAATATGATGCAGAATTTCCATAAGGTAAGTGATAATAAGAAAGAAACTGCTCGCCGCGCCATTACAGCAGGAGTTGACCTGGAAGCTCCTGCCCAGTCAGTTTATGGCGAATTAAAAACGCTTGTAGAAAGCGGAGAAATGGATGAATCGGTTGTAGATACCGCTGTAAGGCGCATTTTATTGGCAAAGTTCAAAGCCGGTATGTTCGATCGGTCGTTTAAAGTGTCGAAAAAACGTGAGGAACAAATTCATACACAAGAATACATCGCTCATGCCCGTAAAATGGCTGAAGAGTCTGTTGTATTGTTAAAGAATGAGGATCAGCTGTTACCCTTGGATAAGAATAAGATCAAATCCATCGCAGTGATTGGCCCTAATGCTGATCAGGTACAATTTGGTGATTACACAGTTACTAAAAGTAATGACTATGGGGTGACTCTTTTGCAGGGAATACAACATCTAGTTGGGGATGAAGTAGAAATTAATTATGCCAGAGGCTGTGGTATTACTGATTTGGATAAGAGCGGATTTGCAGATGCGATTGCTGCAGCAAAGAATAGTGATGTGGTGATTTTGGCCATTGGTGGTACCAGTTTAATTTACTCTGGAGTTGGCTGGGGCGATGAGAAATTGGATAAGCATAATACATGTGGTGAAGGAATGGATCGTGCTTCACTGGATCCTCCAGGGGTTCAGCAAGAGCTGATTAGAGCCATTCAAGCAACAGGAAAGCCAGTGGTTTTGGTTATGATTCACGGTCGTCCCTATTCCATTGAATGGGAAAAAGAACACATTCCGGCCATCGTAGAGGGCTGGTATCCCGGAGAGCAGGGAGGACATGCAGTCGCAGATATTTTATTTGGTAAGGTAAATCCTTCGGGAAAATTGCCAGTATCAGTACCTCGAAGTGCTGGTCATATTCCAACAGTTTATGACTATAAACCATCAGGACGAGGGCTTTACCGTCGTAGAGGGACTCCGGAAGATCCCGGGCGCGATTATGTTTTCTCATCACCCGACCCGCTGTTTTGCTTTGGGCATGGCTTAAGTTATACTGATTTTGAATATTCTGATCTTACTATTAAAACCAAAGAGGTGAAGGATGGCCAACCTGTAGAGCTTTCTGTTAAGGTTAAAAATACCGGCGATAGAGCAGGAAAAGAGGTGGTGCAGTTATACTTGCGCGATATGATTAGCTCGGTAACCACGCCTGTGAAGCAACTGAAAGGATTTAGCAAAATTGAGTTACAGCCTGGAGAATCGAAGCTGGTCGAGTTCTCCGTTGACTTTGAAGAGTTGAGCCTTTGGAATCAGGAGATGGAGAAAGTTGTAGAGCCAGGCAACTTTGAAATTCAAATTGGTAGTTCTTCGGATGATATCCGCCTGAAAGGTGAGTTTGCAGCTGTAGAATAGCCAGATCCGAAAAGTTTCCGGGTTCATTAGAATGAAAAAAAGAAGGAGTCTCAAAGGTTTCATGCAGGTTTTCAATAAACAGCCTGTCATAATCCTTTGAGATACCCATATTATAGAACGTAAATTAATTAATAGAAAACCATGACTAAATTAATCAGACCTATTATTATCCTGATAAGTATTTTAAGCTTAACAGCCTGTCAAAAGAGTGTGTCCCCACCAGAACCTTTTTTGCCGGTACCCAATGCCGCACAGTTAAGATGGCACAAAGCTGAGTATATCATGTTTGCCCATTTTGGGATGAAGACTTTTTATCCCAGCGACGATCACATGGGGTATGGACTTGAAGATCCCGGAAAATTCAACCCTACAGATTTTGATGCTGAGCAGTGGGTGGAAGCCGCAAAAGCGGGTGGATTTAAAGGGATTGTAATTACTGCAAAACATCACGATGGTTTTTGCAATTGGCAAACCAAAACAACCGAGCATTCTGTAAAGTCTTCTCCTTGGAAAGAGGGGAAAGGTGACATTATCAAAGAACTAAGTGAAGCCTGTCACAAAGGAGGCATTTATTTTGGTATTTATGTATCGATAATTGATAAGCATTTTGAAAATTCAGGTTCGGATAAATATTCCGATTATGGCGATTATTATCTCGCGCAACTTACCGAGCTGAGTACACAGTACGGTACTATTGATGAATACTGGTTTGATGGCTATAAAGCCGATGGATTGGAGCTTGATTATAAGAAGATCGCTGAAATGATTAAGAAGAATCAACCGAATGCTGTTGTCTATGACTCGGGCACAATGGTTGAATTTCTCCCAGACCGTTGCATTGCTTTTCCCGGTGCCCACGGCGGTATTGCCCCTGATCAGAATTACCGGGTTGAAGTTGATGGGGTAATGCGTTGGTATCCTGCTGAACCTTCAATTATCTGGCAGGGAAACTGGTTTCATAACAATACTCCGGTGGTAAAACTGAAAGAAATGCAAGACTACTACCTGACTTCGATTGGGTATGGCGTAACGCCATTATTGAATCTAGCTCCGAATCGGAATGGATTAATTGATGAGAATACGGTTGATGGAGTTTCTGAGTTTAGAACTTGGGTTGACAAGCTGCATAATAATGACTTAGCCCGTTCTGAAAAAGTAAAAGTAAGTGCACCAAATTTCAGAGGAGGGGACAAGGCGTATTCGCCTCAACAAGTAGTAGATGGAAATTATGATACTTATTTCGCAACAGATAACAATGTTACTGATGCGGTAATAGAGATTGACCTAGGAGAGGTTCAGGAGGTTGAAGGTTTTATCCTCCAGGAATTTATCGATTTGGGGCAGCGTGTTGATGGCTATTCGATCCAGTGCCGTGTTGATGGTAAGTGGATGGAGGTTTTTTCTGGTAGAAGAATTGGTTATAAGCGAATTATCCTTGAGGGGAGGGCATCTGCAGCCGATATTGAATTTCCGGCAACCGATGCTGTACGCCTGACGATAAACAGCGCATCAGCCTGTCCTTTGATTAGTACATTTCAGGTGATTGGAGCAGTTGAAATGTGAAAATAGTATTATAAACGGAAGAGATAGTACTTGATTCCAAATACCCGCCCCATTAAGTTTGTTGTCGAGCTGATGGGGCTATTTTTATGTTTTAATAGGAGATAATTGAATTAGAATAAAAATGAATATCTTATGATGATAAGGTCTGTTTTTTACATTATGTTGGTATTATGGGGATTGGGATGTCAGAGTCAAACTGAAGATAAAGATACACTCCCTTATGTGTTAGATATGGTTTATAATAACCCCGGAGAAGCTCCAACCGTTTCGGCATATACAAATCCTGCTTTTTTAAAAAGCAGAGGGTATAATGGCATGGTTCCTCAATGGTATATTAATTGTGCCATTACCTATGATACCTTTGAAGAAAACATTGTGCCGATTGGGAGTGATGAGCGTAGATGGATTGAGCAACGTGCAGCTATGATTGATAAAAAACTGGCTGCATGTGATTCCGCAGAGCTGGATGTCTATGCTTTTACCGACATATTTGTGGCTCCAAAATCTATTTGGACAAAGTATGGTGAAGCCATGGGACAGCAGGAAACCAACCTTCATGGGTATGGTGGCGATGTGGAAAATGTACGCAAACCCAATGTGCAATATCCCATTGTCGAGCAATTAATCCGTGCTCAGGTTGAAGGTATCTTCGATCGTTTTCCGACCTTGGATGGATTGATGATTCGTTTTGGTGAAACTTACCTGCACGATACGCCTTTTCACATGGGGGGGAAACCGGTTCGGCAGGGAGATGAAGGAATAGAAGATCACGTTATACTTCTCAATATTTTACGTGATGAAATTTGTGTGAAGCGCAATAAGAAGCTTTTTTACCGCACATGGGATTTTGGTTGGTTTCATACGGAGCCGGAAGTTTACTTGGCCATAACCAATCAGGTCGAGCCTCATGAGAATCTCGTCTTTTCGATCAAACATACTAAGGGCGATTTCTTGCGCACCTTTCCATTTAACCCAACGCTGGGTATTGGTAAGCATGCTCAAATAGTCGAAGCACAATGTCAGCGAGAATATGAAGGAAAAGGAGCTCATCCGAATTACGTTGCAGAATCTATTATCAATGGCTTTGAAGAGAATAGGGACCAGGAAGGAATGAAAAGCCTGAGCGATTTAAAATCAAGTCCTAATTTCAAAGGGGTTTGGACCTGGTCGCGTGGTGGAGGTTGGAAAGGACCTTACATAGCCAATGAATTGTGGTGCGATCTGAATGCCTACGTGTTGAGCCAATGGGCACAGGATACCAGCCTGACTGAACCGGTTATATTCAAACATTATACACAGGAGTTGGGGCTTTCCGATGCAGATGCGGATGCTTTTAGGCAAATCGCATTACTATCGACCAGAGGAGTATTTCTTGGGCGCAGCAGTGAACTGACTCCTATTAATCCCTGGTGGATTCGTGATCAGTATATGGGAGGACTCACAGCGCCTGAATTTAATGATCACACGGATGAGGCTTGGGGGAAAACCAACAAGGAGTTTAATCATATCGTAGAGAATGATATGGTGGAAGCAATTTTGAAAGAGAAAGCTGAGGCTGTTGAAATCTGGAAGGAGATTGAAAAGCTGGCCGGTCAAGTTAATTCAGGGAATGAACAGTTCAGAGATTATCTGCAGGTTTCTTGCTCTTATGGACGTATCAAGTACGAAATTATTCAGCAGGCGTGGATTGTTATGCTGAAAGGACTGGAAGGAGACAAAACGGGGAACTATGACCGTGTTCGCATAGAGAGTGCTTGTCTTCGATATGAACAACTTTGGGAAGAGTTCGAGTCACTAAATAAAAATAACGAACAATGTGCTTCGCTTTACTTGCCATATAGTTTTAATAATCATTACAAGGAGTTGCACAGTGATGAGGGGATGGATAAAGCTGTTAACAAATACGCGGGTAAAGTAGGAGCACTTCGTTAATTGTCTAAACATACTCTATGAGAAAATATAAATTATTTAGCGTTATTAAATCTGTATCAGATATTCAAAATGTAAAAGTGAAGAAAATATTTTTTTTACTTATTTTATCATTCGGTATCCTGTCAGGAAAAGCAGGTGATATACCGAAAACAATACCAGCTGTTCAACACTGGAAAAGTTATAAAGGACAATTGGAGTTGGTTTCTCCAAGAATTATCATAAATGAGAATTATTCAGAAGAACTGCTTCCGATTGCCAATATATTAAGTAGTGAATGGCAATTGATAACCGGCCGGAAAATAACAATAGAGAAAGGTAACCGGAAATTAGTGAAAGGCAACATCTACCTGACCACAGGTGATGCCAGTCTTTCGGCTGAGGGGTATACTTTGAATGTAAAGGACGGGATCGAAATTGAAGCAGCAGGGGTAACTGGAGTGTTCTACGGAACCCGTACTTTGTTGCAACTTGTAGTCCAGCACCAAACTGCAATACCTAAAGGTATGATTAAAGATTATCCGAAATACCCGGTGCGGTCCATTTTGTTGGATGTGGCTCGTAAATTCATTCCTTTTACCGAACTGAAAGACTGGATAACAGCATTAAGTTATTTTAAAATCAATGAAATACACCTTCATTTAAATGATAATTGTCATCCTTTTTACGGTGCTTTTAGGGTTGAGATGAAAACCATCAAGGGATTGACATCAACCGATGGGTATTATACACAGCAAGAAATAAGGGAACTCCAGGATTATGCAAAAGCTCGGGGTATTTCCATTGTCCCCGAAATAGATTCTCCCGGACATTCGAGATCTTTTACTACGGTTCGCCCGGATCTGGCACATCCTCAACTGGGTGGCAATTATCTGGATATTACGAAAGAGGATTCCTACCGTTTTGTGGAAAAAGTTTTTGATGAGATTGTCCCTCTTTTTGATGCTGAAGATTTTCACATTGGCACCGATGAATATCGTTTAAACCTCATAAAAGATGAGCAGGAAAAAGCCATACTTGGTGAGAAATTCAGACAATACATCAATCACTTTAATCAATACATCCGAGCTAAAGGGAAAACGGTGCGTATTTGGTCGGGATACGAAAATATGCCAGGCACAACCGAGCCCGATAAATCGATTGTGATCGACATGTGGGAAACTTCCGATGCTTTGAATAAATCAAAAGCAGGCTACCAGTTTATTAACTCTACTCACCTTTGGACCTATATTGTACCTGGTGCACCTTATTATGGTGTGAACAACAAATTCTTATATGAAGAATGGACACCGCTAAGGTTTTCAAAGAAACCCGAAGGTACTCTAAGCCCAAAAGATAAGGGCCTGTTAGGAGGTAAATTTCATGTGTGGAACGATAAAGGACCTACTGGTTACACAACCAACGAAATTGCCCGTCTGACTATGCCAACCGTTTTGGTAATGGCTGAAAAACTATGGGGGACAAAAGGATCCTCTGATTATGAAAAATTTACCCAACGTGCTAAAAGGGTATTGCCCGGAGCTGATGCTTTCGAAATGCTTTTGGTCAGTCACGATTCACACAGTGCTGAAAATGTGTTGTGTGGACAAGTCCCGGGAACCCATTTTTTGAAACGTCAAGCCGCCACGCTAAAGCCAAATGTTTGGCAATATAATGAGCCTTCTCATTTTATTGCCAACACTTTTTACCCACTTCATCTCGGAGCTGAGAACCTTGAATATCCATGGACAGCGACTTTTACGGTCACCCGTTTTACCGATGTAAACGAACGATGGGAAAAAAGACCTTCTGGACATGAAGCGTTATTATCGTCCAAACTTGGAACTCTTTTTCTGGATTATACCTGGGATGTACGTGATGAAAAAACAAAGCTTACCATTGATCGCAAGAAGGGTGTAGCTATTGTGCGTGCCAATTCAGGGCAGGCTCCAACTCCTGAAAGTCATGTGTTGGCCAATATCGAGGTATTTAACTATCAAGTGCCACTAAACCAAAAGGTGAAACTGACATTTGTCGGGTATCAGAATAAAACAGAGCTTTATGTGGACGGGAAGCTGGTAGATTCAATCAAAAAGCAAATGGTATGCCCCTTGACAAATCTTGGAGGAGATGAATATACTCCTTCCTTTCATGGTATATTGCATGAAGCTGCAATCTACGATTATGCTGCCCCTGTTAAATAAATATCAAAATCGAATAATATTATGCGTTTTACACTTATTCTATCGTTTTTATGTCTGCTGTTTATCAGTTCACAAAATATACTTGCCGGACCTAAAGGTCGCGGTATTTCATTTTATATTGCTCCTGATGGGAGTGACGAAAATCCGGGGACAATTAAAAAGCCCTTTGCTACTTTTGAACGGGCACAAGAAGCCGTGCGCGCCGTTGACAAGAAAGGTGACGTGATCGTATATGTCAGGGGAGGAAAGTATGCATTAAAACATACTGTTGAGTTTGATTCCAGAGATTCCGGGGCAGGAGATGGCAAAATTATTTTCCAGGCGTATGAAGGTGAAATTCCTATTATTTCAGGAGGAGAACGAGTAACGGATTGGACCTTCCACGATACAGCTCAGAATATCTATAAAGCTTATGTGGGAAGTCGCGATTTCCGACAGTTGTATGTGAATGGTGATGGAGCCATTCGTGCACGCTACCCTAATAAAGAATCGGATACTACATTTGGCCCTTATTTAAGACTAAAAGGAGCCGATGTAAAACAGCAGCAATACAAAATACCTTTGGAGGACTGGAATATTGTGAAAGAGGTGACAAACCTGCATGCCCTTGAACTGGTGGCTCAACCCCATTGGATTCATCACAATGCCCGCTATGAAAGCCACGTCATTGATGGCGATCAGGTAGCGATCATACCGGCTGCCTCTGAACGGCTTTCCTGCTTTAATAAGGGAGCCGGTTATTTCAACAATGCGGCTTATCATTTTGAAAATGCATTGGAACTGATTGATGCGGATGGCGAGTGGTACCTCGACAGGGATGAAGGAATGCTTTATTACAAGGCTCCCAAAGGAATGGATATGATTCGAGCCAATATTGAAATACCGGTTTTGGAAGTTTTGTTTTCTGTGGTTGGCAAGCCAACAAATCAGGTGAATAATCTTGAATTCAGGGGGCTGACTTTTGAGTGCACCAACTGGTTAAGTCCATCTGAAGTGGGATTATCGGCGACTCAGTTTGTACAACCGTATTCCCAGTTCAATAACAGAACTTATGGTAATCGAATGTATCCGCAGGCGGCCATAAAAGTTATGCACGCTAATAAATTGGCTATTCGTAATAGTGTTATCCGGAATACGGGAGCTCATGGTATTCAGTTCTTCCAAAATGTGGATGACGCAGATATCGAGGGAAATGTAATTACGAATATCGGTGCCAATGGCATCGAATTGGATGCACATGGAAATATGAATGCTAAAGACGATGAGTTAAGCAGTTGCACAGCAATATGGAACAATAAAATTTCCCGATGTGGAAGAAGTTATTCCAATGGAGGAGGTATATTGGCGCATAATGTTAGTGGTTTGGTTATTGAGTGTAATGAGGTTTTTGATATGCCGTATAGTGGAATGCAGATCGGTGATCAGCCTGGTGGATATAATGATACCGGATGTCATAGCAACATGATTCGTTACAATCATGTGCACCATTGCATGC
The DNA here is from genome assembly GCF_052677165.1 of Sunxiuqinia sp. sy24. Taxonomy (NCBI): domain Bacteria; kingdom Pseudomonadati; phylum Bacteroidota; class Bacteroidia; order Marinilabiliales; family Prolixibacteraceae; genus Sunxiuqinia; species Sunxiuqinia sp. sy24. Next base: position 162,673 of record NZ_JBQYLH010000006.1, on the reverse strand, counting down.
AGTTGCACGATGATGGCGGTGGAATCTACACATTGGGAGGAAACCAGCGAGGAACCATTATTGCCGAGAATTATTTACACCATATAAACCGCAGTAAATGGGCGGGCAACTGGCATGTAGATGCTATTTATCTGGATAATTACACCCAGTTTATTGAGGTGAAAAACAATGTGGTTCACAATGCCAAAGTTGGTGGATCTCATAATCATTCCAGAAATAATCCGTTTACTAATAATGGTCCAATTACCGAAGACAATAAAGGAGTTGTTGAAAATGCAGGAGTGAAGAAAGGGTATAATCCACGTCACTAGAAGCCTCAGCGTGAATTTATATTGAATGTAAAATATTTACAAATAACTATCTAGCCATGAGAGTCATTTTATTATCATTATTAAGTTTCTTTTTGGCTTGCACCCCGTCGTTGGTTTCCAGTCAGTCAAAAAAGATATATGTATCGCTCAATGGAACGGATGTCGGCACCGGTACCAAAGCATCTCCTTTTACATCGCTAAACAAAGCCTTGGAGGTTTTAAAAGATAAGGCAGGTAATGAGCAGGTGGAAATATTGATCCGAGGTGGACATTACGAATTGAGCGAGCCCTTGGAGTTTACATCCGGTATGTCGGGAAGAAAGGAAGCGCCGGTTGTGATTCGTGCTAACGGTAAAGAATCGGTAACGATAAGTGGAGGAAGGGCTATTACCTCATGGCGTAACGAAGGAGATAATCACTGGATTGCTGATCTGCCTGAAGTGAAAAAGGGAAACTGGTATTTTCGTCAGCTTTTTGCCGGAGATCAGCGGTTGACACGTGCCAGAATTCCCAATGCAGGCTTTTTGAAAACCGCCGGACCTCTTTCAAAATATAAGGAAACAATCAGGAAATATACTTGGGATGCCAAGATGAAACAGGAAGATCTGCTAAATTATTGGGGAAGTCGTTGCGGATTTCGTTTTAAGGATGGTGATATTAAGGAGTGGAATAACTGGGAGGAAGCTGAGATTCTTACCTACCATAGCTGGGAAAGCTCATGGCAGACGATCCGAGAGATAGATAGTGATAAAAAGGATGTGCATTTCAATTCTCCCTGCCGTTATCCGGTGGGAACATTTGGAGGTCATATGCGCTATCGTATTGAAAATATTCCGGAGGCATTGGATATGCCCGGCGAATGGTATCTTGATGGAAAAAAGGGCGAATTGCACTACCTGGCTCAAACTGGAGAGGATCCTCGTGAAATGAATATACACGCCCCCTATCTGACTTCTATTCTTGCGTTAAAAGGATCAAATGAAAATTTGGTTGAGTTTATTGAATTTAGGAATATCAATTTTAAATATGCTGCCTATGAGTTGGGTATTTATGATATAGCCCCCAACTGGCCGGAGGAGATTAAAAAAGGACTTCCTGAATTCCCTGATCATCCACGTCCGGGTTATACCGATTCGCAAGCATCTCCTCGCTGTGGTCAAGGCGTTTTTCTGGAGTACAGTAAGAATATTCGCTTCGAGAAGTGTCGGTTTAACCATTTTGGATCAAATGCTGTGACGATCGGAAAAGGTAGCCGTGAAGTCGTGTTTAATGGTTGCGAGATGTTCGATATGGGCGGCGGTGGCATTTATATTGGTTTCCCAATCAGGGAGGTCGATAAAGCAGGTGTCCCTAAATCGGATGCTCCATCTAACAATACAATCTCGAACTGCTTCATTCATTCGGCGGGTAAAGTACATCCGGCTGCTGTTGGAGTATGGATTGCTCAGAGTTATAACAATACAATATTTCATAATGAGATAAGTGATATCAGTTATACCGGTGTAAGTACTGGTTGGACTTGGGGTGGCGGGTTTAACTATACAAAATCGAATCGGATTGCTAACAATTACATTCATCATGTAGCCCAATACCTCGGTGATGCAGCCGGAATTTACTCTTTGGGGAATTGTGAAGGCACCGCCTATTATGAGAATTACATGGATCAGATTGCCAAAGGAGATGGCGTACATGGAGTGGTTGATGCCATGGGATTTGATGAGCACAGCAACAATATCAGGATTGAAAGAAATGTTGTTGGGAAAATCAGCGGAAAGGTAGCCAGCTTCAATAAAAACAAACCGGAAGATCACAAGTGGATAGATAACAATTTCAACCTGATGGTAGAACGTCCTGTGCTGGAACATAAACCCGGCATGGAGGCTTCGGAGATGACCGTTGTCGTTGACTTCGAGATGGTAAGTGGATTCTTGAATTTACAGGGATGGACTGAACAACGTTGGGTAATGTCCAAAAACGGAGGACAAAATGATGACGGGTATATCGGCCTAGTTGTTGAAGGAAAACGGATTACCGGAATCATGAACATCGGAGGCGGAAAAGCAGGACGCTTTGCCATTACTTCAGAAGATGTACTCATAGACGATGCCATCAATAGGGCTGGCCTTTCCTATGATGGGGAAAAAATGGAGCTTTCCTTAAATGGGAAAGCGATCGGTGAAAGAAGCATTAATCGAAAAAGAAAAACCGGGAACGGAAAGATGACGATTGCTCCAATTAGGGCCAACTCATTGCGAAATGGTGTGGAAAAGCTTAGGGTGTATTCAACAGCTCTATCGGTTAAAGAAACCGATAGAGAGGAGAATGCAACGTCATTTGCTTGGGAAGCTCCGGATAAGAAGATTGCAGATTTGAACTTCAATCAAATCATCGAAAGGTCAGGACCGCAAAAGAAATACTATAAATTCTTAAAGCATACAAAAGAAAAACAGACTAATTTTTAAAACAATGAGACAAAGTAAAAATATCCTAATCTGTTTGTTGATCTTTCTATTTGTAGGGTTCAATACAGTTAAGAGTTGGGCTCAGAGTAGTAAGGCAACAATTGAATTCTTTGTAGCTCCTGATGGTAATGACCTAAATGCCGGTACCAAGGAAGAACCTTTGGCGACACTGACGGGTGCCAGGGATGCTGTTCGGGCCTATAAACGAGAGAATGAACTTAGCTCATCCATTGTAGTTGTTATTCGTGGTGGCAAGTATGAAATGACAGAACCATTGGTTTTGCTACCCGCAGATGGAGGGACTTCACAATATCCGATAATTTATAAAGCAGAAGAGGGGAGCACTCCTGTTTTTAGTGGAGGTAAAAAGATTATGGGATTTACTGTGAATAATAATGGCGTTTGGGAGGTAAGAGTGCCTGAGTGTAAGTACTACAACTGGCGCTTCGATCAGTTGTATGTCAATGGGAAAAGAGCAGTACTGGCCCGCACTCCGAATAAGGGATTTTTGAAAATTGGAAATGTAAAGCAGAATATCTGGGATAGAGGAACAGGCCGTGTGGCTGAAAAAGCAGAACAGGTGCTTTCATTCGATAAGGAAAATTTCTTGCCACTTCAGGACATTAGAGATGAAGAGATAGAAAATGTACGCTTTAGAGCATACCACAAGTGGGATTTTACCTTGCGGTTTATGGATAGAATAGATCGGGATAGTGCCCGGATTTATACATCGGGACACGGAATGAAACCTTGGAATCCATTATTTAAAGGGGGACGTATTGTTTTTGAAAACTATGCTGCAGCATTGGATGAAGCCGGAGAGTGGTATTTGAATGAGAAAGGAACGCTGCATTACATGCCTCTACCCGGAGAAACCCCCGAAAATACAGAGATCGTAGCTCCGGCACTGGAAAATATTATCTCTGTTGTAGGCGATGCAAAAAACAATAATTTGGTGGAGAACATCCGTTTCGAGGGGCTTGCTTTTAGTCATTGTCATTATAGAATGCCCCGTACCGGTTCTGAACCCAATCAGGCAGCCGCGTTGATTAATGCCGCTGTCATGCTTGAAGGGGCAAGAAATATCACATTTACCAATTGCGAAATATCCCAAACCGGGCAGCATGCTTTATGGTTCGGAAAAGGATGTAGCGACAGTGAGGTAGAACATTGTTACCTGAATGACCTGGGAGGAGGTGGTGTTTACCTCGGATATTTTGCTCCTCAAGAGGGTGAAGAGCACACTGAAAATATTCGTTTGCACAACAATATCATTCAAACCGGAGGGCAAGAATTTCCATCTGCTGTTGGCGTGTGGATTGGTCATAGTTCCGATAATGAGGTGTCTCGTAACGATATTGGAAATTTTTATTACTCCGGAGTCTCTGTTGGATGGATATGGGGTTATGCTGGAAGCAAGGCCAAAAGAAACCAAATCACGCACAACAATATCCATCACATTGGATGGGCGTTGCTAAGTGATATGGCTGCTGTTTATACCTTAGGGAAATCAGAAGGGACGGTAATTAGCAACAATATTGTACACCATGTGCACGCCTATTCGTATGGTGGCTGGGGACTTTATACCGATGAGGGTTCCTCAGATATCATTATGGAAAATAATTTGGTATACAGTACAAAAACGGGAGGTTTTCATCAGCATTATGGTGAAAATAATATCATTCGAAACAATATTTTTGCTTTTGCTAAATTGTATCAGTTGCAATGTACGCGTGTAGAAAAACATCGTTCGTTTAACTTTGAGAATAATATTGTTGTTTTCGATGAAGGGGTCGTGTTGAAAGGTGCATGGGAGAACATTGACATCCAGATGGATAATAACCTCTATTGGAATACGGCAGGAGATCGCTATTTTTTTAATGGCAAGTCCTTTGCTGAATGGCAAAAAACTGGTCATGACGCCAACAGTATTATTGCTGACCCGCATTTCAAAGATGCTGCTAATTATAATTTTAATCTACGAAATAAGCGGAATGTAAAGCGTATCGGATTTAAACCGTTTGATTATGGTTCGGCCGGGGTTTATGGCGATGCTGCATGGCTTGCAAAAGCAAAATTGCCAGTGTCAATCATTCATGCCTTTGATAAAGAAGTTGAACAAAATATGACGACAAAATAGTAAGTGAATTTTCGCTTGAGTTTTTCTGTTTTTCATTCGTTAGTCCAGCCTATCGGTTGGCTTTAGAAAGCAGATTCCGCAAGTAGTGAGGGTGATGGCCGGATGTTTAGTCAGGGCATCTCCTCATAACAGCTATTGGAGATAGCGTGTTTACATGAGCTATCGATATATAACAAAGACACTGAGTTGTATGTAGTATTACTTCGGGAAAGTATAATATAGTTACAGTTGTTTTATTTTAATCCCTTTAAGTGCTGAAATATAGATCTTTATTTCCTTGAAGAGATTTTATTTAATAATGAGATAAAATTAGATGACTATCCATAAACTTCAAAAAAATGATATAAAAGCATTGGAAGACCTTTATGATAATCTTTATGAAAGGTTATATCTTTTTCTTATTCGTATTTCGAAGAGTCATGAAGTTTCAGAGGATATCATACAATCTACTTTTATAAAAGTTTGGGATAACCGTAAAAAACTTTCAACCGAAAAACCTTTAGATGCACAGGTATTTGTTATTGCCCGGAATCTCTTGCTTAATTACATTAAACGACAGGGCATTGAACAACAGGTGATTAGTAGTCTGACTGCTGTGGGGGCTGAAGTGAAAGATGGTATGCAGGAGGTTTATTGTCATGAAATTCAAGACATTTATGAAAATACCATTAACCAACTTCCCAAAAAGCGAAAAGAAATATATAAGCTTAGATACTTGAAAGGATTTTCGAATAAAGAAATAGCTGAGAAACTGGACATTTCACCCAATACAGTAGAGAATCATTTGTCACAGGCAAATGGTTTTATACGCAAAAGGATGGATTTCTTGAAACAATCGTCCGGCTTCAGTTTTTTACTGTTCTGTTTCATTAAAAATTTAAATAGGTTTCTGTAGTATATCCATCTCAACGGAAAATTACCCTCAAAGTTATTTAACTCTCTTTTCCATCGATAAAGAAGTTCTTTCAGTGCCTAACTCATCAGTAACTGCAATTTCGTTAGTATTGCCCCTTCCGCAGGGAAGTATTACTGCTTCTTGCTTGAATTCCTAGTCGTGTTTTTTTTCTCATCCAATTAATAATTGTATTTCAGTATAAATACTGCGTCACGTACCGTGTAGTCAAATTTAGTAACTCCACACAGAATCTGAAGGATAGGGCTGTCTAAAAAAAAAAATGGATCTTTTCGCGAAGCAGAGTAGTGGATTTGATACGGCTTGTTTGTATATAATACAGTTAAGAGCAATTTGTTTATGGACAAGAAAAAGAATAGAAACAGAAAACTACTTGAAAAGTTGTTAGACAGAGAGTGGGAGAAATTGAATAAGGAGAGAATCTATTTGCCAACACTCAACAGTGAAGAATTAAAGCAGAAAATAAAAAGAAAAATAGAATCCAAAAAGACGAAACAATTTTATATAGGGAAAAGCTTGAGAATTGCAGCTTCGATTATTGTAATAAGTTCGTTATCGACCTTCTTGTATTATATCTATTCTCCAAAACCTGTGACAGAGGTTCAAGCTCCAATAAATGAGCAAATTGTTGAGATTTATGCCAGGCCGGGAACCAGGAAGAAAATTGTTCTTCCTGATGGTACAAGGGTTCATTTAAATAATGCCTCAACTCTTCGTTTTCCAAAAGAATTTGGAAAAGTTTCAAGATTGGTAGAGTTAGATGGTGAAGCTTTCTTTGACGTAAAACGAGATATTAATTACCCTTTTGTGGTTAACTCTAACGGGCTTTCCACTAGGGTTCTGGGTACTTCTTTTAATATATGTTCTTATCCCGGTGAAAATACGGTTGTTACGGTTGAAACGGGAAAGGTAAGTGTGAAGCCGACAGAATTTCCTCAAAAACAAGTGTTTCTCACTCCGGGGAAACAGGCAATTTATGATGCAAACAATGACACTGTTGCTAGAAGAAATGCAGATATAACAGAGTATTTAGCATGGAGATATAGAATCCTGAACTTCAACAATATTACCCTTGGCGAAGCTGCAAAGAAAATGGAGCGTTGGTATAATGTGAAAATTTTGTTTGAAGATGAAAAGCTTAAAAATGATATTATCCAAGGAAGTTATAAAAATGAAAGATTGGAAAATGTGCTTAAAAGTTTTGAATTCATTCATAAGCTTAAAGTACAAATGAAAGAAAATAATGAAGTGATAGTAATAAGTAACTAAATAGAATTGTCTATGAGAAAAACCTAACCTAAAACAGAACTTACGAAAAAAAAACCGGATTTGCACCAACAAATCCGGCAAATTTAACTTAACTCGCTAAAAATCAAGTTTAAACAAACAAAAGTATGAAATTTAAATTATTAAAACAATTATTGTTTGTGTCGCGACAAATACTATTTATTCTTATTGTGCAGACATTAGCCATGCAGCTGATGTTTGCCAATGAAACACGGAGCCAGAACATGTCTGCAGTACATGTTTCTGCTGAGTTTAAGAATGCTCACCTGCTGCATGTTTTTAAAGAGCTGGAAGAACGAACCGATTTTAAGTTTGCATATGATGAATTTGTAATGGAATATGCGCAAAAATTTTCTGGCAAGTATGAGAATGAAAGTTTGCAGGATATTCTGGAAGACATATCAGAAAGGGCTGGTGTTAAATTTCATCGTATAAACGAAACCATTTCAGTGGCAACACAGAATAGCAGACAGCCAGTGGTTATTCAAGCTCAGGAACAGTCTGTATCAGGTAAAATTACTGATGCATCAGGTGCACCGCTCCCCGGAGTAACTGTTATGGTGGTTGGTAGTACTCGAGGAGTAATCACCGATCCTGATGGTAATTACGAAATTATGGTTAAGCCAACTGATAAATTACTTATCTCTTTTATTGGAATGGAACCGCAGGAGATTGAAGTAAATGGAAGAGCAAGGATTAACGTTGTGCTTCAGGAAAAAACGGAAGAATTGGAGGATGTCACTGTGGTGGCGTTTGGTAAGCAAAAGAAGGAGAGTGTGTTAGCGTCTATTGAGACGGTTAATGTTGACGAGCTTAAAGTTCCTTCTTCAAACCTTACAACTGCTTTAGCTGGGCGTATGTCAGGTGTTATTTCTTATCAAAGAAGCGGAGAGCCCGGACAGGATAATGCGGAATTTTTTGTGCGTGGTGTAACTTCATTTGGAGTAGGAAAGAAAGATCCACTTATTTTAATTGATAATGTAGAGCTGACCTCGAATGACCTTGCCAGATTAAATCCGGATGATATTGCCAGCTTTTCTATAATGAAAGATGCAACGGCAACGGCACTCTATGGCGCTCGTGGTGCTAACGGTGTAATTCTTGTAACTACTAAAGAGGGAAAAGAGGGTAAAGCCAAAGTATCTGTAAGATTCGAAAATTCTATCTCTATGCCAACAAAAGATATAGAATTTGCCGACCCGATAACATATATGCAGCTTCACAATGAGGCAGTTCTTACTCGTAATCCTTTGGGAGCCGTGCCCTATTCACAAGATAAAATATTGAATACCATTGCTGGAACAAATCCCTATGTTTATCCTGCCACGGATTGGCAAAGCGAGTTATTGAAAGACTATGCTATTAATCAGCGAGTTAATCTTAATCTCAGTGGGGGAGGGAGAGTGGCAAGGTACTATATAGCAGGTGCTTTTTCTCAAGATAACGGAATACTGAATGTTGACAACCGAAATAATTTTAATAATAATATTGACCTTAAAAAGTATCTTTTACGCTCAAATATCAATATCAATGTCACAAAGACAACAAGGGCAAAAGTTAGACTGCATGGAACTTTTGATGGTTACACCGGTCCGATAGACGGAGGCTCCGGATTGTATGGAAAGATAATGCGGACAAATCCGGTATTGTTTCCTGCTGTTTATGAACCCGATGCTGCTAATGAATATACACGTCATACTCTTTTTGGTAATTATGGAGAGGAGGCAAGATATCTAAACCCTTATGCTGATCTTGTTAAAGGATATAAAGATTACAGCAGATCAATGATGATGGTTCAGTTTGAGCTAGAACAGGATTTGGATTTTATTACAAAAGGACTACGAGTAAGAGCTTTAGGGCACATTAACCGGTATTCGTATTTTGATGTTTCAAGAAGCTATGATCCTTATTATTATGGAATTGGTTTTTATGATCGTGTAGAAAACACATATACTTTAGAGCAATTGAAAGAAGGAAGAGAATCTCTAGATTATAGCGAAGGTCCTAAGGAAGTTACGGCTAATTCATATTTAGAGACAGTTCTTCAGTATGATCGAAAATTTGATGAAGTACATGGTGTTAGTGGTTTGTTGGTTTACACTGCAAGGGAATCATTAGCTGGTAATGCAGGCGATCTGCAGCAGTCGTTGCCATCAAGAAATATGGGACTATCAGGGCGTTTTACATATTCATATGATAGTCGCTATTTTGGAGAATTCAATTTTGGTTATAACGGCTCTGAACGTTTTGACAAAAGAAATCGTTTTGGCTTTTTCCCATCGGCAGGATTCGGATGGATAGTATCAAATGAAAATTTTTGGAATCCTGTTAAAGATGTAATTTCGCTTTTAAAACTGAAAGCTACTTATGGACTTACTGGGAATGATGCTATTGGTAGTGCAAGAGACCGATTTTTTTATCTTTCAAATGTAAATATAAATGACAGTAGTAGAGGATATACGTTTGGGACTAATGCGACCTACTCGCGTAACGGTATATCAATTTCCCGTTATGAAGATCCTGATATTAGCTGGGAAACATCATACAAAACCAATTTGGGTATTGAGTTAGGTCTGTTTGAGAATAGCCTGACTATTCATACCGATATTTTTAGAGATAAGCGGACTAATATTTTGATGACGCGAAGCTCCATTCCCACTTCCATGGGGCTGCAGGCTAGCTTAAGAGCAAATGTCGGAGAGGCGATATCGGAGGGGTTAGACGTTTCGTTAGACTTTAATAAGGTCATCGATCAAAACTTTTGGATTGCAGCGCGTGGAAATTTCACATATGCCACAAGTGAATTTCTGGTTTATGAGGAACCTGATTATATTGATGCCGGGACTCCTTGGCGTTCAAAGGAAGGACATAAGTTAGGGCAACAATGGGGACTCGTTGCAGAGCGTCTTTTTGTTGATGACGAAGAAGTCGCCAATTCTCCGGTTCAGACATTTGGAGAATATGGGGCAGGAGATATTAAATACAGAGACATAAATAGAGATGGAGTAATTGATGAGCGTGATATGGTGCCAATAGGGTATCCAACTACACCAGAAATTATATATGGCTTTGGAGTCTCAATGGGGTATAAGGCCTGGGATCTGTCTGCATTTTTTCAGGGGAGTGCTAGGTCATCCTTCTGGATTAGTTCTAAAAATACATCTCCTTTTATTGACATTAACCCAAGCAATAACACTATTGAGAACAATGCTTTACTAATGGTTTATGCAAACGATCATTGGTCTGAAGACAATAGAAATATACATGCATTATGGCCTCGCCTGTCAGATTACGAGATTACAAATAACACGCAGGCAAGTACTTGGTTTATGAGGGATGGCAGCTTTTTAAGACTTAAAAGTTTGGAGTTTGGATACTCAGTTCCGCCTAAGCGTATCAGCAGAGTAGGACTAGAGCGACTAAGGTTTTATTTTAGCGGAACCAACCTGCTAACATTTAGCAATTTCAAACTGTGGGACCCTGAAATGGCAGGAAACGGACTGGGATACCCTATCCAGCAAGTGTTTAACCTCGGTATTCAAGTTTCATTTTAAATATTGTAAGTGATGAGAAATATACTATTAATAGTTTTGTTTTTTTGGAGTGTATCTTGCAGCGATTATCTCGATGTAGTACCCGATAATATTGCTACTATTGATGATGCTTTTATAGATAGAAGCAATGCGGAACGGTTTTTATTTACCTGTTACTCTTATTTGCCTAATGCTGTTAATCATAGTACTAATCCAGCCTTGATTGGTGGTGATGAGCTTTGGTTGCCACGACTAGCTCCAAGTCCTTTAAGGTATGGAAATGTTAATGCCTGGAGAATTGCCAGGGGAGAACAGAACATAAACAGCCCATATTTGAATTATTGGGATGGGGGGAATAATGGAACTAACTTGTTTATTGCCATTCGGGATTGTAATATATTCCTTGAGAATATTGATACCCCCCGCGATTTAGATGACTATGAGAAAAACAGGTGGATTGCAGAGGTGAAGTTTTTAAAAGCTTATTATCATTTCTATTTAATGCGTATGTACGGTCCAATTCCGATCGTTAGAGAGAACAAGCCTGTATCATCTTCTGTCGAAGAAGTTAGAGTTTATCGTGAGCCTGTTGCTGACGTGGTAGAATATATTGCTGAATTATTGGATGAGGCTGCACCACACTTACCCTTACAAATACAGTCAAAAGTATCAGAGATGGGAAGAATAACCCAACCTATAGCCCTTTCATTAAAGGCACAGGCATATTTGTTGGCAGCCAGTCCTTTGTTTAATGGTAATCGAGACTTTTCTGTAATTGATAAAAGAGGTGTGCAGTTATTTGCACAAGATGAAAATCCCGATTTGTGGGTAAAAGCGGCTGAGTATGCATTAGATGCAATAGAATCGGCAGAAGAGGCTGGGCATTCCTTGCATTATTTTGACAATAAGGGAATTGGGCTAAGTGATTCTACGATGATCAAGATGAATTACCGGGGAGCCGTAACTGAAAAGTGGAATGATGAAATAATATGGGGATCAATGAACAGTATGTCTAGTTTTTTGTCAGAGGTGTGGCCATCGAATAGCTTGTGGATTTCCAATTATTACGCGGCTGGAACTATCCAACCAACGCTCAGGATGGCAGAATTATTTTATTCTGATAATGGAATTCCTATTGAAGAGGATCCCTCTTGGGACTATACCAATCGTTACGAAACTGTTGTTGCTGATGAGAGGGATAAATTTTATATAAAGCCAGGAGCTGAGGTTCACAAACTAAACTTAAATAGAGAGCCTCGTTATCATGCTTCAATTATTTTTGATAAATCTCGCGGTTATGGTTTTGGCAGAATAGGTGATGATAATATGGTCGATTTTGACACAAGAATCGAATGGTGGTCTGGTACGAAACAAGGAACTTATTCAGGGTATTATGTGAAAAAATTGATACACTATGGGAGTGAAGCAAGAAATAGCAATGCGTCTGGTTCTTTAGTTTTTGAAAGGTATTTTATGCCCATACTAAGGCTTGCTGATCTTTATCTGATGTATGCTGAAGCATTAAATGAAGTAGAAGGTCCTGTTGCTGATGTTCATTACTATGTGAATGAAGTTCGAAAACGTTCGGGATTGGATGCGATTAATATCAGTTGGGCAAAATCAAACTATCCATCAAAGCCTGAAAGCAAAGAGGGCATGCGTGAAATTATTCGTAGAGAAAGATTAATTGAGCTTTCTTTTGAAGGTCACCGATTTTGGGATTTAAGACGTTGGAAGCTAGCAACCCAATATATGAATCAACCTATATTGGGTTGGAGATATTATAAAGATAATAATGACCTTTCTATTGATACGCAGTTTGAACCCTCGTTTACGCGCAAAGACTATCTGTGGCCGATAAAGCAGAGCAGTGTTTTTTCCAACACTAATCTGGAACAAAATCCGGGGTGGTAATTTGTAGATATTGTTGTACTTAAATGAATTTAGTGAAATGAAACGGATAAAAAATAAAATTTTACAAATAGCTGCGGTGGCAACTTGCTTAATGTCAATTATATCTTGCGAAGAGGCGCCTATAGGTCAAATGCCGGTTGATAAAATTCCTCCGGGAATGGTTAGTAATCCGATGGTGGAGAATATAAATGGAGGAGCAAAGATAACCTATGAACTCCCTTTAGACCAAGATTTACTTAGTGTAAAAGCAATTTACACTCTCAACGGCGGAATAAAAGAAAACAGTTCGTCAGTATACAAAAACCATGTTGTAGTGGCAGGTTTTGGTGACACTGAAGAACGAGTAATAAAGCTGATATGCGTTGATCGAAGCGGTAATGAATCAGAACCGGTTAGCGTAAGTATTAAGCCTTTAACACCACCGATTGAGTTAGTCGGAGAAACTTTTGAGATTCAGGAAGACTTCGGAGGTATACGTGTTAATTGGGAAAATGAGTTTAATCTTGATATTGCGGTTACTGTATTAATAAGGGACACTTTTGGTATTTGGGTTCCTGATCCTTATGGAACATTTTATAGCAACTTAAGTCATAATTCCGAATCTGTACGCGGTTATTCATCTGATGAAAGAGAATTCGCTGTTTATGCAAGAGACAGATGGGGCAATTATTCAGATACGATTGCAGGAGTATTTACACCTTGGTATGAGGAGGAGATTAGTAAGGAGAATTTTAGAGCATTGTATCTGGTGGATGATAAGCCAGTTGATAAGTATGGATGGGTGATGCCTCGGTTGTGGGATGGAGTAATATCAGGAAATAATGGGATACATGGATATTACGAATATGGGTTACCTATTCCTTTTACTTTTGATTTAGGAGGTATTACCAAATTAAGTCGTTTTACACTATACCCAAGAAACGGTACAGAGTGGGCATGGACAGAAGGTGCTGCTTTGAATTTTGAAATTTGGGGAGCCGAAGAGTTTGTAGACGATGGGAATTATGGAGAAGGTAGCGGATGGACCAAACTAACAACTGTTCAATTTGAAAAGCCTTCTGGGTTACCATATGGAGAAGTATCTAATGAGGATCTTGAAGTATGGAGTTCTACAGGTCTGCAAGCTGATTTTCCTTTGGATGCTCCTCCTTCAAGATATTTGCGGATTGTTGTGTTAGACTCACATCCTGTTTGGAGCGAAATTTTTATTTATGGAGAACCCAGAGAGTAAAAAAAAATTAGTAAAAAATGTATAAAATGAACACGAATAACAACTGGTGGATGCTTTTGAAGCAGAACCTATATAATCTGTTATCAATTTTATTGAAAGGTAATCAGTAAGTTGTTTGTTTAAGTCTTATACAATCGCATTTAAATTAATAGCATATGTTTATGAAATTGGAATATTTTATATTAGGAGTCTTGTTATTTCTGGTTAGTTGTTCAAAAATGAATGACTTGCATCAGGAATATTTGGATCAGGGCGAGATAATCTATCCTGGGAAAGCAGATTCAGTTCAGCTTATTTCCGGAAATCAAAGGGTATTGTTAAAGTGGCAAACAAATGCCGATCCTAAGCTGAGAGAGTGTCTTATCTATTGGAACAACAGAGCCGATTCCCTAGTTGTTTCTCTAGAGAAAGGAGTGTACAAATGGGAGGCAATCATAGAAGATCTTGAAGAAGGTGACTATTTGTTTGAATTAATCAATTATGATGCTGAAGGCAATAATTCTATAGTTAGTGAGCAATCAGGGTATGTGTATGGAGAGAAATATAGAAATAGGTTACAAAATCGCCTTGTGTCTATATCAATTGACCAAGACGGTTCAGAACTCGGAGCGTTAAATTTTCATTGGCAGATGGTTGGAGTTGACGATGGCGTTATTTTAAACTATATTAATGGCAATGATGAAGCTGTAACAGTATCGATTCCAGCCGATGTCGAACATACCATAATTACCGATTGGAAGCCAAAGTCAGTGTTTAGTTATTCTACCTTATATATGCCGGAGGAAGATGCGTTGGATACGTTTGCGGCTAATCCTGTAAGTGTTGAATTCCCTAGTGCTCCCGCTTGGAGTGCCTACAACTCTATTGCTCAGACAATACCTGGAACCATTGATGGGGTTTATTTTGATGTAGGAGGGAATGGTGCCGGCTATTATGATTCTACCTCTGGTAACAGCGGAGATGCCGTCATTCGAGACGAGGAGGATGTTGATGTCGGAAATGCAGTGTCGGGATGGCCTTACATTATAGGATGGATTGCTAATGGTGAGTGGTTGAATTATACGGTAGATGTTTTAGAAACTGCCACTTATGAAGTTGACCTTGCCTATGTGAATAATGGAGGAAATGTTGGAGGAGCTTTTGTTGTATCATTTGATGGCATGGATAAAGAGCTCAGATTATGGGGACCAAAAACCAGTGGAGGCTCAAGAGATGTCGAAATTACTGAAACCGGTCAGACAATAGAATTGCAGGAAGGTAGATATACAATGAAAGTTACAATGGATAATCCCGGAATGAATTTATCGGCTTTTATTTTTAAGAAAGTAACAGAATGAGATTTATATAAAAAGCTTGATTTAAGCGATCTGGAATGACATAGTAAAAGCAAATAGCTACGGTTTAACATAAGAAAGAGGCTGTCCTAAAAGTAAATAGGGCAGCCTCTTTTCGTGGTTGTTTGGTTTGAGATGTAAATATCGTATCATAAAATAGTGGGATTATACTTGATTGGAGACTTGTATAATGATAGTTTTGAATGTGTGAAATTAGACTGTGAAAGGAAAAGCTTCACTAGAGAATTGTATTTGCTAATAAATCCAAGGTTAAGATTACTACTTAGGTGTGTGCTTTGGATTTTAGTCCCTGTTTTTACATGGATACTTCAAGGAGGACGAGCCTAGGGATGAAAATCAATTGGAGAATGAACATCTCTTATCGACTATGGAATGTGAAAAATTGAGGTGTTTTTTGGTCTGGTTCTTTTGACGACACAGGTTTTGAGCTTGCTGAGGTTTTTTCCTGGATAGATATGGGAGGCTTTAAGTGGCTAAAAGTGCAATAACCCAGCAGAGTGGTCTTGTGTTGCTTTTTAGCTTGTTGTTTGATGTTGTGAAGAATTGATTAAGATCATATTTTTTATTAAAATAGATATTGGATAAATGGAACAAAATATGTTTAGTTTAGAAGGAAAAGTAGCAGTAGTCACCGGAGGTGGTGGCGTGTTGGGAGGTAATATTTGTAAAAGCCTTGTTGGAGCAGGGGTTAAAGTAGCCGTTTTGGATATCCGCCAGGAGCAGTTGGATGCGCGGGTTGAAGAGTTGAAACAATTAGGAGGAGAAGTTGCCGGATTTATTGGTAATGTGTTGGATAAGGAAAACCTGGAGCTTGCAAGTCAGCAAATACTTCAAAAGTGGGGGCGAATTGATATCTTGGTAAATACCGCTGGAGGTAATATCCCAGGAGCAACCCTGGATGAGGATCAAACGTTTTTCGATATGAAGATGGAAGATTTTCAGAAAGTGACTGATCTGAATATGAATGGATCTGTTCTGCCAAGTATGGTGTTCGGCAAGTCAATGGCTACCCAGAAAAGTGGAAGTATCATCAATATCTCATCCATGGCTACTTATTCAGCTATTACGCGGGTGCCGGGTTACTCAGTGGCTAAAACAGGAATCAATATTTTCACCCAGTGGCTAGCTTCAGAAATGGCATTGAAATTTGGAGAGAAGATACGAGTAAATGCCATCGCTCCGGGGTTCTTTATTGGTGATCAGAATAGAAAGGTTCTGCTAAATGAGGACGGTTCATTGACTGAAAGAAGTGAAAAGGTTATTGCACGCACCCCAATGAGGCGTTTTGGTAGCATCGATGAACTCAATGGAGCTGTACAGTTTTTGTGTTCTGATGCTGCTAGTTTTATTACTGGAGTGATATTGCCGGTAGATGGTGGATTTACAGCTTTTAGTGGGGTTTAGAAGCGTGGTTTTCAGTCTGTAAATTAGTTGGAACTGAAACCTTCGATCTAGAATATGTAAAAAAGATAGAAATTATGCTTGAAAAAACGTGGCGTTGGTTTGGGGGAAATGATCAAATATCACTAGGTGAAATTCGTCAGATTGGAGTCGAAGGGATTGTTACTGCCTTGCACCATATTCCCAATGGGGAAGTTTGGAGTTGCGAGGAAATCCTAAAAGTAAAAAAGAATATTGAACAGCACGGGATGCGCTGGTCGGTAGTGGAGAGTCTGCCGGTGCATGAAGAGATCAAGTGGGGTGGACCACGGCGTGACCAATTGATTGAGAATTATAAGCAAAGTATTTTCAACTTGGGACAGTGTGGTATCGATACGGTTTGCTACAACTTTATGCCTGTCATTGATTGGATCAGAACTGACTTGAACCATCAACTTGAAGGTGGCGGGGAGTCGTTGTTTTTCAATTTTGTGGACTTTATTGTATTTGATCGTTTTATCCTTGATCGGATAGGAGCTGATGAGGACTATTCTGCAGAGCTCGTGGAGCAGGCTCGTGAGCGGGTGCAGCACATGAGCAATGGTGACAAGGATCGGTTGATAGATACTATTATCATTAAAACGCAGGGGTTTATCGATGGAATAACGGCAGAAGATCCTCAGCAGGCAGTCGCGCTTTTTAAAGAATTACTCAAACAGTATGATGGAATTGATGAAAAAGCGCTGCGCTTTAATCTTAAATATTTTTTAGATGCCATTATTCCAGCGGCAGAGCAGGCTGGAAT
Organism: Sunxiuqinia sp. sy24; assembly: GCF_052677165.1. Classification (NCBI taxonomy): domain Bacteria; kingdom Pseudomonadati; phylum Bacteroidota; class Bacteroidia; order Marinilabiliales; family Prolixibacteraceae; genus Sunxiuqinia; species Sunxiuqinia sp. sy24. Next base: position 145,342 of record NZ_JBQYLH010000006.1, on the reverse strand, counting down.
CAAGCTGTGTATTCATCCGGACGATCCTCCAATGAAAGTTCTGGGATTACCTCGGATTGTTAGTTCGCTTAGTGATATCCAGTGGATATTGAATGCAGTGGATCATCCGGCCAATGGGCTTACATTTTGTGCTGGTTCATTGAGTGCGGGGGCGCATAACGATTTGACATCAATTGTAAATGCCACTGCTGAGAGAATTCATTTTATACATCTTCGCAGCACGGAACGATGCGAGGGGGGGGATTTTTATGAGGCTGAACACTTGAAGGGGAGTGTCGACATGCCAGCTATCGTGAAAGAGTTGCTGATGGAACAAGATAGGAGGAAATCTGCCGGTCTGGTCAACTGGAGAATGCCTATGCGTGTAGATCATGGACATAAACTGTTGACAGATTACAAGAAGACCTACAACCCTGGTTATCCATTAATAGGGCGCCTTAAAGGCCTTGCTGAGATTGATGGATTGCAACATGGCATTGCGGCGATGCTTTGGTATAAGGAATAAAAATAGCATCGCTAAAGTTCAGGAATCCAGTAGAATAAAAATTTTTAAACCATTTAAAGTGGGTAAGTATTTGTTTGAAATTTATTTATTGGGTATTTTCGTGAACGTTAACGGATGTTTTAACGGTCGTTCTTTCAGTGACTTTGCATTTAGCCTATGACCGTTTTAATCGCTTAGCTGATTTTAGGTCTGAACCAACAATCAGGCATTGTGGATAATTCAACAATAAAAGGAAGATGAAAAAATTTATGGATGAGAATTTTCTGTTGCAAACAGAAACAGCTCAAAAACTCTATCACGAACACGCGGCTAAAATGCCGATTTTTGATTACCACTGTCATATTTCACCCAAGGAAATTGCGGAAAATAAGTCGTTTGAAAACCTCACCCAGATTTGGTTGTATGGCGACCATTATAAATGGCGTGCCATGCGCACCAATGGGGTTGACGAACGCTACTGTACCGGAGATGCCAGTGATTGGGAGAAGTTTGAAAAGTGGGCCGAAACGGTTCCAAATACTTTGCGCAATCCGCTTTATCATTGGACGCATCTGGAATTGAAAAAATTCTTCGGAATTGATAAAGTACTGAATCCGGAGACGGCCAAGGAAATATGGGATGAGTGTAATAAAAAATTAAACTCCGGGAGTTATTCCTGCCGCGACATTATTCGTATGGCCAATGTCGATACTATTTGTACGACCGATGATCCGCTGGATTCATTGGAATATCACCAGGCCATTAAAAACGATGGTTTTGAGGTGGCGGTATTGCCTGCTTGGCGTCCCGATAAAGCGATGATGGTCGAAAATGTTGACTATTTCAACGACTATGTCGATCAGTTGGGCGAAGTAGCTAAGGTAGATATCGACAGTTTTGATGCGTTTCTGGTTGCGCTGGATAAACGCCACCAGTTTTTCCACGACAATGGCTGCCGCTTGTCCGATCATGGCCTTGATACAGCTTATGCTGAGGATTATACGGAAATGGAAATCAATGCCATTTTCGATAAGATCCGTATGCTGAAAAATTTGAATGAAAAGGAAATTAAGAAGTTTAAGTCGTGTATGCTTTACGAGTTTGGTATCATGGATCATTCGCGTGGTTGGACTCAGCAGTTTCATATTGGAGCACAGCGAAATAACAATACCCGTTTGTTTGAAAAGGCGGGGCCTGATACGGGATTCGACTCTATTGGAGATTTGCCTGTTGCGGCTTCATTAGGCAAACTACTTGACCGAATGGATCAGGAAAATAAACTGAGTCAAACAATTTTGTACAACCTGAATCCACGCGATAACGAATTGTATGCTACCATGATTGGTAACTTTCAGGATGGCTCAATGCCGGGTAAAATTCAATATGGTTCAGGTTGGTGGTTTATGGATCAGAAAGAGGGCATGATAAAGCAGATGAATACGCTTTCGACCCTTGGATTACTGAGTCGTTTTATTGGAATGTTGACAGATTCACGTAGCTTTTTATCGTACACCCGACACGAATATTTTCGTCGGACTTTGTGTAATTTGTTGGGGGACGATGTTGAAAATGGTGAAATTCCGAATGATATGAAATTGCTGGGTGAAATGGTCGAAAATATTTGTTATAATAACGCCCGGAATTATTTCAATTTTAAATGATTTGCAGTTCAAATGCTTTTAAAAAGTGAGATTTGAGTTTGTTCTTGATGAAAAGTATTTTATTTTTGCAATCGATTGCATTTGTCGATTTAATTGATTAAAAAAATGAATAAGAAAGTTGTTACGTTTGGAGAAATTATGTTGCGATTAGCGACGCCCGGATATTTAAGATTTAATCAGTCAGATAGCTTGACAGCTACTTTTGGCGGAGGAGAAGCGAATGTGGCCGTTTCGCTGGCTAACTATGGTATTCCGGTTGATTTTGTGACTCGCTTGCCCGAAAATGATATTGCCCGTGCCTGCAAAATGGATTTGCGAAGTTATGGAGTTGGGGTGAATCAGATTGTAAGTGGAGGCGATCGTGTTGGTATTTATTTCCTGGAAACAGGAGCAGTAAGCCGTGGAAGCAAAGTGGTTTATGATCGTGCACACTCAGCCATTGCTGAAATCGAACCTGGCATGATTGATTGGGATGCTGTATTCGATGGAGCTGGCTGGTTCCACTGGACTGGAATTACTCCGGCGATCTCGCAAGGGGCAGCTGATGTTTGTCTGGAGGCTATCAAAAAAGCCAATGAAAAAGGAATTACGGTTTCCTGCGATTTGAACTACCGCAAGAATCTTTGGGAGTATGGAAAAACAGCCGGAGAAGTTATGCCTGAGCTGGTGGCTGGAACAGATGTCGTGTTAGGAAATGAGGAAGATGCCGCTATGGTATTGGATATTCATCCTGAGGGGGTCGATGTTACTGGAGGACATGTTGACGGAGCGGCTTATGAGTCGGTTTCAAAACAGATTATGGCCAAGTTTCCACGATGCAAGAAAGTGATCACCACCTTGCGTGGTTCCATCAACGCCAACCACAACAGCTGGGCCGGTGTACTTTGGGATGGCAAAAAATTATACGAATCACGTCAGTTCCAGATTACTCACATTGTTGATCGTGTGGGTGGTGGCGACTCGTTTATGGGCGGCTTAATTTACGGACTGCTGAGCTATCCGAATGACGATCAGAAAGCCTTGGAATTTGCAGTAGCGGCCTCGTGCTTGAAGCACACCATTTATGGCGACTACAACCAAGTGACGGTCTCTGAAGTTGAAAAACTGATGGGTGGCGATGCGTCAGGGCGTGTCGCGAGATAATGATCAGGAATAAATAGTTGGACTGATAAAATAATAATTATTCAAACCGTTTCGAAAGATGAGATGGCTACTCGGGAACCGGAATCCTGAGAAACGAGAAGCATGACTTTTCTTCTTCCGATTAAAATTCGAAACTTAAAAATGATAAAATGGCTCGATTTACAAGAATAGAAGTAGCACAAACCATGAAAAGAACTGGCCTTGTTCCGGTTTTTTATCATGCTGATGTCGAACTATGCAAACAAGTGGTTGAAGCTTGTTATAATGGAGGAATTCGCATTTTTGAATTTACCAACCGCGGTGATTTTGCGGCCGAAGTGTTTGGTGAATTGACCAAGTGGGCTGCAAAAGCATGCCCTGAAATGATTATGGGGGTGGGCTCTATTGTGGATGAGGCAACGACTGCACTTTATATTTCTATTGGTGCGAACTTTATTGTTTCTCCTTTGATTGACGAAGGAATGGCTAAAGTCTGTAATAAACGCAAAATAGCCTGGAGTCCGGGTTGCGGTTCGGTTACCGAAATCGGACGTGCACACGAATTAGGTTGTGAAGTGGTGAAAATCTTCCCCGGATCATCGGTTGGCGGACCTGATTTTGTAAAAGGGGTAATGGGCCCAATGCCTTACGCCTGTATTATGCCTACTGGCGGTGTTTCGCCCGACGAAGAAAATCTGAGCCAGTGGTTCAAAGCCGGTGTGCATTGCGTTGGAATGGGCTCTCAGCTGTTTCCTAAAGAAGTCTTGGCTCAGGGTAATTTTACCTATATTACGGAGAAATGCCAGGAAGCGCTGGCAATCATTCAGAAATACAAAAAATAACCAATTACAATCAAATGACTAACACCAGTCTTGCTAAACTATTAATGTTTGTTGTTCTAATGAGCAGCTTCTCCTGTATAGGACCTTCTGACAAAAAAGAGCTGAAACTTGCTCATGGATTACCGGTTGATCACCCGGTGCATCAGGCAATGGAATTTATGGCTCAACGAACGGCAGAACTGTCGGAGGGCAAGTTAATCATTGAGGTCTATCCGGCTGAACAATTGGGCTCCGAGCAGCAATGTGTAGAGTTGTTGCAGATCGGTAGTTTGGCCATTACTAAAGTGTCGGCTGCTGTGATGGAAAGCTTTACTGATGCTTATAAAGTTTTTGGCTTACCTTACATTTTCAAATCCAAAGAGCATTCTTTTAAAATTATGGATGGCCCCATTGGAAAAGATCTGCTGCTGAGTACCAAAGATAAGTGGATTCGCGGCTTGACCTATTACGATGCCGGGTCGCGCAGTTTTTATACCAAGTCAAAGCCAATCAATCATCCTGATGATCTGGCAGGGATGAAAATTCGCGTGATGCGCAGTATCACAGCTGTTGAAATGACCAAAGCGCTGGGAGGTTCGCCAACCCCCATTTCGTGGGGCGAACTTTACACGGCCTTGCAGAGTGGCGTAGTTGATGGCGCTGAAAACAACCCCCCCAGTCTTTACACCTCGCGCCATTATGAAGTGTGTAAATTTTACTCGCTTGATGAGCATACCATCATCCCCGATGTGTTGGTTTTTAGTCAGATTATTTGGGATAAACTGTCACCACAGGAGCAGGAGTGGATTCAGCAGGCAGCCGACGAATCGGCCGTTTTGCAGCGCAAACTTTGGGCTGAATCTGAAAAGAAATCCTTGGAGGAAGTTCAAAAAGCGGGTGTTAAAGTCAACTATCCCGATAAAGCTCCTTTCATTGAAAAGGTACAGCCTTTGCTTGAAAGCTACCGAGATAACGAGTTGATCTATTCATACATCAAGCGTATTCAGGCGGTTGAATAAAATCAAAATATCATGACTCTACGAAAATATATTGATAAAGTAATTGAGTGGGTACTCGTCTTCTTGATGGGGATTCTTGTGTTGGATGTGCTTTGGCAGGTATTCAGCCGCTATGTAATGAATGCGCCAAGTAGCTTTACCGATGAGCTGGCGGGTTTTTTATTGATCTGGGTTGGTTTGCTGGGGGCGGCTTATGTCGCCGGTCAGCGCGAACACTTAGCGATCGATTTACTAATTCAGCGAAGCTCACCCAAACGGAGGTTTAAACTTGAAATGATGATTAGTGTGGTTGTTATTATTTTTGCGCTGACGGTTATGGTTGTTGGTGGCTCGTGGTTGGTCTACACCCGATTCTACCTGTCGGTGAAGTCGGCTGCTTTGGGATTACCACTGGGAATGGTTTACCTGGTATTGCCTATCAGTGGTTTGCTGATTGCTTATTTCGACATGGATAATATGTACAACATGGTTAAAGAGAACCGGAAAAAATAACATTATGGAATTTCTTGAAATATTTGTACTCGTTTTTAGTTTTATCCTATTGCTGGTCGTTGGTGTACCCATCGCGTTCAGTATTGGTATCTCCGGAATCTTGACCATGCTAGTCAGTATTGATGTGATTCCGGCATTGACTACTTTTTCGCAACGGATGGCTACAGGACTCGATAGTTTTGCTTTGTTGGCCATCCCGTTCTTTATTTTAGCCGGAAACATCATGAATAGTGGTGGAATAGCCATTCGCCTGATTGATTTTGCACGGGTGTTGGTTGGCGGAATCCCGGGAGGTGTTGCCATTGTGAATGTATTAGCCAATATGCTTTTTGGAGCTATTTCCGGTTCTGCTGCTGCTTCGGCGTCGGCTATTGGAAGTATCATGGGACCCGAAATGAAAAAAGAAGGCTACCCGGAAAACTTTAGTGCTGCGGTAAATATTACCTCGGCCACAACCGGCTTATCCATTCCTCCAAGTAACATCTTAATCGTTTATTCATTGGCCAGTGGTGGTGTTTCCATTACGGCCTTATTTTTGGCTGGCTATGTCCCCGGTATTTTAACAGGCCTGGCAATTATTACCACGGCTGTTACGATGCTTATATATAAACGGAAAGGCTTGCAAGCTGCACTTAAAGGCCTAGGTGTCGCTGTATTGGTTGCTATTGCATTGGTGCTGGTATTTCAGGGAGTAAGCTTTGCCCGCGAGTCTTTTAACTCTGGTGTTAATCGAAGCCTTTCAGGTGTCGCACTGGCTGCATTTGCCGTTTTTACCTTTATAAAAACGAAAAACAACAAAGAAAAAGCGTTGGATGGCACAAAGAAATTGTTGGATGCTATCCCCAGTTTGTTGATGCTGATTATTGTAATTGGAGGAATTGTGGCCGGTTACTTTACGGCTACCGAAGCTTCGGCTATCGCTGTTTTGTACTCACTGATTCTGGCATTCATCTACCGGCAGGTTTCTGTCAGCGATTTGCCTCAGATTCTCTTGCGGTCGGTTAAAACAACCGCAATTGTCTTATTATTGGTGGCGACCTGTTTGGGGCTGTCGTGGATTATGGCTTATGAGAATATCCCTCAAGATGTTAGCGCGGGACTGTTATCCATTTCCAGTAATCCTTTTATTATCCTACTGCTTATTAACCTGATTTTGTTGGTTGTTGGTATTTTTATGGATATGACACCGGCTGTTTTGATTTTCACGCCCATTTTCCTGCCAATTGTTACGGCTATGGGGGTTGACCCGATTCACTTCGGAATCATTATGGTGCTTAACCTGAGTGTGGGCTTGTGTACTCCGCCGGTAGGATCGGTACTCTTTATTGGCTGTAGTGTTTCGGGTCTCAGTATCGATAAGGTGATCAAACCGCTTATTCCGATGTTTCTAGCGATGGTGATTGTTTTGTTAATGGTAACCTATTTGCCTCAGCTAAGCTTGTGGTTACCCGGAAAATTTGGTTTCTGATTTATTGAAGAATGATTTTTAAATGAGGCTATCCTAAGAGAAAAGGATAGCCTCATTTTTTTGCTGTCGTAATGCCTCATTTTTGTAGTCTTTATTCGATTGCCCTTTTTCATTATACGATTGAACTTTTTTCAATAAAAAAGTATATTTACATGTTCTAACATATGTGAAGGTGCTTATTTTACCACAAAATATTAAATCTCAATCATGTGCAAATTTCTCTTCAGAATTTCCTTAATCACGCTACTCTGTGGTTATTCATTGTTTGGTTTTTCTCAGAAATCAAATGATCCTACCAATTATGTCAATCCGTTAATCGATACACATAAATCTCGTTGGTTTTATTTTTCATCCGCTTCTCGTCCATTTGGGATGGTTAATCTTAGTCCGGATACCTGGGTGAAGGGGAGTTGGAATTCAGGGTATCTTTATGATAGTCTTCATGTGCGTTGTTTTTCGCATATCCATGCCTGGCAGATGTCTGGGATCCCGGTGATGCCTGCCGTTGGGGAATTTAAAGGGCACTTAGGAATGGAATCTTATAAGTCTGCTTTTAGTCATGATGACGAAAATATTAGTCCCGGATACCATCGTATCTATTTAAAAGACTATAATATACGTGCTGAATTGACATCTACGACACGGGCTGGTTTTCATAGATATGAATATCCTAAAGATGTTGATAAAGATGTAATTTTTGATGTCGGTGCCTTTCTAGGCCATTCAGCGATGGATTCAGCTAAAGTTGAGAAGGTAAGCGAATATGAGATTGCCGGCTATAGCATTATGGCCGCAACGGGTAGGCGCCCAAAACCTACTTATGTATATTTTGTCGCTCGATTCGATCAGCCGATCTCTACCTTTGGAGCTTGGGAAAAGGGTGTGCTCAAAGAAGGTGAAGTGCAACAAATTTATGGGAAAGAAGTAGGGGCATTTGTTCGTTTTGACAAGCAACAAAGCAACACCTTAAAAATGAAAGTTGCCATATCTTATACAAGTACAGAACAGGCTCGTTTAAACATGGACACAGAGCTTGCCCACTGGAATTTCGATACGGTAGTTAAAGCGTCGAAAGATGAGTGGAACAACTATCTGGGACGAATAAAAGTTAAAGGAGGAACTGAAAAACAGAAAGTAAAGTTTTACACCGATTTGTGGCACGCATTATTAGGGCGAAGAATTGTTAGTGATGTGGATGGCAAGTATTGCGACATGACTGGCGATAAACCGGTGATTCGCCAAATTGCATTAGATAACGAGGGCTTACCTTTGCATAAGCAATATAATTTTGATGCCTTATGGGGTAGTCACTGGACCTTGAATGTGTTATGGTCGATGGTCTATCCGGAGGTGATGAATGATTTTTGCAGTAGTATGGTTGAGATGTATGAGCATGGGGGCTTGATACCTCGCGGACCATCAGGAGGCAATTATACCTATGTAATGATTGGCGATCCGGCTTCTTGTTTCTTTGCAACTGCTTATAATAAGGGAATTCGTAATTACAATATAGAGAAAGCTTATGAAGGGCTACGTAAAAATGCGTTTGTAGGCGGCATACGAGACCGTGCCGGATACGAGCATCGTAAGAATGCTGAAGGTGGTGGAATGAACTTTTATGTGGAAAAAGGTTATGTGCCTGAAGGTATAAAAGGTCCGGGTGGGCATAAAAATGGTGCGGCTATGACTTTAGAGTATTCTTACCAGGATTGGTGTTTGGGGCAATTAGCCTTATCCCTCAATAAAACAAAAGATTACGATTTTTTTAGTACCCGTTCTGGTAACTACAAGAATTTGTGGAATCAACAAAGTCAATTTATTCATCCTAAGAATATGGATGGAGCATGGATTGACGATTTTGCCCCCATTGGCAAAGGGTTTAATATGAAAGGTTTTGTAGAAAGTAATTCAGCGATTTACACCAATTTTGTTCCTCATGATTTAAAGGGACTAATAACGTTGTTTGGTGGGGAAGAGCGCTATACACAATATGTCGATAGTTGTTTTATAAAAGCTCAAGGCAATAAATTTATCACTGATCATGGTAAGCATGCCGAAAGCTGGGTTGATTATGAGAACCAACCGTCAACTCAAATGGCTCACCTGTTTAATCACAGCGGAGCTCCCTGGTTGTCGCAGAAGTGGGTGCGGGAAGTGAAAGAAACCACTTTTGGGGATGTAAGTCCTTATGGAGGGTATAATGGTGATGAAGATCAGGGGCAAATGGGCGCATTAGGCGTTTTGATGGCTATGGGCTTATTTCAAATGGATGGAGGAGCTTCAATCAGTTCACAGTATGAAATTACCTCACCTGTATTTGATAAAATAGAAATCTCACTAAATCAGGATTATTATTCAGGTAAAAGATTTGTGATTTCAACCAAGAATAACTCATCAGAAAACTTGTATATTCAATCAGCAAAATTGAATGGGAAAGACTGGGTGAAGTACTATTTCTTTCACAACGAATTTGCGAAAGGCGGGAAATTAGAGTTAGTGCTAGGGAGTAATCCCAATAAAAATTGGGGATTTAAATGACTGAGTAATTGGATAGTTTGATCTGCCTATAGATTTTCTAATATAAGGTAACGATTAAAACAAACTAATGAAAAGTATATTTATTTGTAATAGTATCTGCAGCCATATACGTATTGGGAGTGTAACACTCTACAGCACGGAAAGTTAAGTGTCGCACTCCTATGTCCAATTATAAATAGGATGAGAAAAAAGATTAGATAGCGAGTTTAAGACAAACGCAGCCGAGCTTTCTTATGTGAGTGGCAATTGCCGCGAAATTGCTGACGAATCAGAAATTGCAGATCATTACTCTTCTGGAGAGTAAAGAGTGGCTATCTAAAGAGTGGGCAGGGAGTGAACCGTTGCTGGTTAGGATGACGGAGATCTTCGAAGCCAGCTTACTAAGCTATGGAGTCTAAGGATTACGAAAAAATGGATATCTGGCCTCATTGCAAGGGAATTTTAGTATTCTGAAATAACTAATCTCAGAGCCAGGTGGCAGCGAAAATCTAGGTCTGCCACAGATGCCAGACACCATAACTGCAGCGAAAGCTAAACCACGCTTGCCGGAGAAGTCGCAACATCCGGAGTTAAATCTCAAACGGTATCCGAAAGTCGCAACCATTCTTGAAATTGGAGCATCCCCAGGCGGTTTTCCCTTTCAGTATTTTGCCAGTATTGCACTTGGGGCATGTGAGTTCGTTTTTTATTTGTGGTTGAAGTTGGATGGACTGATCGTCTTTCATGAGCAGGTTTCCGTCCAGTTTCAGGCCTTCGTAAGGAAAACCTTTGATTAACGGTGATTTCTTTTTGCTGACTAATGCTTGAATTTGCTTGTCGGTCAGTTTTTTGCCATACCACTTGAATGGTATCTTAAAATGGCAGCCTTGGTTCCATTCGGAGCATCCCCAGGCCGATTTCCCTTTTAGGAGTTTTCCTTTTTGGCAGCGAGGACAAGTCAAGTCCTTGGCCGGTTTATTTGACGCTTTCTTTTTGCTTTTTCCCTCAGCCTTTGCTTTTTCCTGAGTCTTTTTTTCTTCATCTTCCAGAATGGTGATTTCTTTCTTGCGTGAATTTTTAACCTGCCAAATGACTTCGGTTACCATGTTTTTCAACTCGGCCATAAATTGGGCAATTTCCAGTTCGCCCGATTCAATTTCACGTAGTTTCTTTTCCCACATACCCGTTAGTTCGGCCGACTTCAGCATGTCGTTTTCAATGGTGTTGATCAAATCCATGCCGGTTGGTGTCGCTACCAGTCGCTTACGTTCTTTGCGAATGTAACGCCTGCGAAACAGTGTTTCAATGATATTGGCTCGGGTCGATGGACGTCCGATGCCGTTTTCCTTCATCAGCTCGCGCAGTTCATCATCGTCCATATTCTTTCCGGCTGTTTCCATTGCGCGTAGCAGGGTGGCCTCGGTGTAATAGTTGGGGGGCTGTGTTTGTTTTTCTTGTAATTCGGGCTGGTGAGGCCCATGTTCGCCGGTGTTAAATGCCGGAAGAATATTGTCATCCGATTGATTGGCTTTTTTCTCGTTCTTGTATACCACGCGCCAGCCCGGCTTCAGGATTTGCTTTCCGGTGGCTTTAAACTGATGCTTTTCGATATTTGCTTCTACTGTGGTGTTGGCAATTTCGCAGTCGGGATAAAAAACGGCTATAAATCGTTTCACCACCATGTCGTAAACCTTTCGCTCTGCTTCGGTTAGGTCAATGCGTGTCATCCCGGTAGGAATGATGGCGTGGTGATCGGTGATCTTTTTATTGTCGAATACTTTTTTCGATTTGCGGATTTTTCCTGCGCCTAGTACTGGCTGGGTCAGTTCATCGTAGCCTTTCAGGCTTTTAAGGGTGCCCGGGACTTTCTTATAAATATCATCCGAAAGGAAAGTGGTGTCGACCCTTGGATAAGTGGTTACCTTCTTTTCGTATAGCGACTGAATGGTGCGCAGCGTTTCGTCGGCACTGAGGTTGAACTTTCGGTTGCACTCCACCTGTAACGAGGTTAGGTCGAACAGGCGGGGAGGATGCTCCTTGCTGTTTTTCTTGGTTATTTTACCGATAAACAGATCCATGCCGGAAATTTCCCGCAATACTTTTTCGGCTTTTTCTTTTTGCTGAAAGCGTCCGGTAGTGTAGGAGAATGTGGCTTCACGGTACAGGGTTTTGATTTCCCAAAAGGGTTCGGGCTTAAAGTTCTCGATCTCCTGCTGGCGGTTTACGATCAGCGCCAGAGTAGGGGTTTGTACCCGACCGATTGAAAGCACTTGCTTGTTTTGGCCGTATTTTAGCGTGTACAAGCGGGTGGCATTCATCCCTAGTAGCCAGTCGCCAATGGCCCGTGCACTGCCGGCTTCATAAAGTTTGTCAAATTCTTCGCTTGGCAGGAGTTTGGCAAAACCTTCGCGAATAGCCTCTTCCGTTAAGGAGGAGATCCACAGTCGTTTGATGGGCGCTTTGTTTCCGGCTTTGGTGAGTACCCAACGCTGAATCAGTTCTCCTTCTTGTCCGGCATCACCGCAGTTTATGATTTCGTCTGCTTTTTCAATTAAGCTTTCTAAAATTGAAAATTGCTTTTTTACCCCTTGGTCATCAATTACTTTGATGCCGAACCGTTGGGGAATCATGGGTAGTTCATTGATGTTCCAGTATTTCCATCGGACGGTGTAATCATGCGGTTCTTTCAACGTACACAAGTGCCCAAAAGTCCAGCTTACCTGGTAGCCATTTCCTTCGAAATAGCCATCGCGCCGGCTATTTGCTCCAATAATTTGTGCAATTTCTTTGGCAACACTTGGTTTTTCGGCAATGCAAACTTTCATGAAACGTGATCGGTTGTCAGTTATCGTTTTTAGCTATCGCTTAAAGCATTTTTATTCCGTCTTCTTCCAATGAGATTAGGCGGTGTTTATATAAAGCGCCAATGGCTTTTTTGAAATTCTTTTTACTGATATGGAAGGTTGATTTGATTAACTCGGGCGAACTTTTATCGGTTAATGGTAAAAAGCCGTTGTTGGCTGCCAGTTTATTCAAGATGCCTTGAGAGATGTCGTCAATTTTTTCGTAACCTTCTTTTTGAAGCGAAAGGTCGATCTTCTCATCTTCGCGAATGGTTTTGATAAAGCCTTTGAGTTTTTGTCCTACTTTTAGCGGCTGAAATACCTCATTCTTATAGATCATGCCCCAGTGGCTGTTGTCAATAATAGCTTTAAATCCAAGGTCGGTTTGACCAGCAATAATCAGATCCACTTCTTCACCTACTTCATAATCCACCGGAATATTGTCTACACACTTGTCAAGCTTCGAAGTGGCGGCAATACGTTGGCTTTCGTCATCCAGGTACACATAAACCAGGTAGGAGCGATCGGCTTCCATTGTTTGTTGTTGCTCGCGGAAGGGAACCAGCAAATCTTTGGGAAGCCCCCAGTCCAGAAATGCGCCAACACCAGTGATTGAAACGACCGGCAAGAAGGCAAATTCGCCAACCATTGCTTTAGGTTGTTCGTTGGTAGCTAACAAGCGGTCTTCCGAGTCGAGGTAGATAAAAACATTCAGCACATCGCCTGGTTTGCACCCTTCGGGTACATAGCGCTTGGGCATTAAAATCTCGCCATGTGGGCCCCCATCGAGGTAAATTCCAAAATCTACTTCTTTTACAACTTCCAATTCATTCATTAAGCCTATTGCTGCCATTGCTTCGTGTTTTTATTTGAACAGGCAAAGGTACGTTTTCGGCGGAAATATTGGTAATAACTCTTCGATTTAATATGGAAAGCCAGAAGGTTCAGGAGAAAAGGTTTATTTTTGACAGTCAAACTGAAAAAACTTATTTATGTCAACGGTTAAAATTGGATTTTTAGGTGCAGGAGGAATTGCCAAGGCGCATGCTTATTCGTTAAACTCGTTACGTTATTACTATCCAGAAACACCGCAGATCGTTTTCGAGTCGGTGTGCTCACAACGGGAAGAAAGTCGTAAGCATTTTGCTGAAAGTTATGGTTTCCGGCAACATCAGTGCGAGGCCGATTTTATGCAGAATGATGCCATTGATACGGTGTTGATTCTTGGCCCGAACAAGGTGCACGCCGAGCATTTGAAGGCGGTAGCAAAGATGCCTAATGTGAAACGCATTTACCTTGAAAAACCGGTTTGTTCGAGTTTGCAGGAAGAAAAAGAACTGGCTGCCTTGGCGTTAGCAGGTAGAAAACTGCAGGTTGGGTTTCAATATTTACAAACGGCCTCGGTGCGCGAAGCAATTGCTTTCTGGAAATCCGGTAAATTGGGTAGACCAATTCATTTTGACTTGAAATATTATCACGGCGATTATTTGCAGCAAAGCTATCGCGACAAGCGGCAAACCCGCTTAACACCTGCTCCTGACGGTGGGGCTATGGCCGATTTAGGTTCACACGGAATTAGCTTGTTGCTTTCTTTTATGGGTGAGCAACTACAGATTACCAGCGCTTTGCAGGGCGGTGATTTTGCGGATGTACCAGGCGATTCTGATTTGTTTTCGTCGCTTTCGCTGGTCGATCCACATACACGGGCTGTCGGGAATATGTCAGCCAGTCGAATCAGTTCCGGATCGGGCGATTTGGTGTCCCTTGAAATTTATGCTGAAAAGGGGACCCTGCGTTACACTTCGCAGCGGCCTGAGTCGTTTGACTATTTTCTGGAAGAAACCCAGCAGTGGGTAACCCAGCCTGTTGGAAGCCACTATAAGCCAATCAGTAGTTTCCCGTCGGGACATGTGCCTCCCGGCTGGTTGCGCTCGATGGTGCATGCGCATTACCTGTTTTTAGGTGGGGCCGATGAAAGGGCTTTTGTTCCGGATTTGCAGCATGGCTTAGCCGTTCAGCGTCTGGTGCGCGAAACGGCAACGCACCTCAGTTCATTCAGAAAACAACTTTCTTCGTATGTCAAGAAGTAGCGGAATTTTATTGCATATAAGCTCATTGCCAGGGAAACACGGGATTGGAAGCATGGGGGCCGATGCCTTTGCTTTTGTTGACTTTCTGAAGGAAACAGGGCAGAAGTGGTGGCAGATTTTGCCATTGGGCCCCACAGGCTATGGTAATTCGCCTTACCAAAGTTATTCGGCTTTTGCCGGAAGCGATTTGCTCATCAGTATGGATAAACTGGTGGATGATCAACTGTTGAAACAGTCGGAATTAGAGATTTTTGCTCAATTTTCGCAAAAGAAGGTCGAATATGATCAAATTGCTCCCATAAAAAGAGAGCTCCTGAAAAAGGCTTTCGAGCGCTTTGGCAATCAATTTGACCGCTATAAAGAAGCGTACTATAATTTCCTGGGCGAACATTCGTGGTGGCTCGATGACTATGCTTTATTTCAGGCACTGAAGGAGCAAAAGCCCGAACTGGTATGGAATGAATGGAAAATTGCCTACACGAAACGGGAAGTGCAGGCGTTGGATAAAGCTTATCTGGAACATGCCGAATTGATCAATTTTCATCGTTTTATTCAGTTTATCTTTTTTAAGCAGTGGTTCGAATTGAAGAGCTATGCCAATGAGCATGGCGTTCAACTGTTTGGCGACTTGCCCTTATATGTATCCTTGGATAGTTCGGATGTATGGGGCAACCAGGATTTGTTTTTGCTGGATGAGGAAGGGCAGCCAACGCATGTGGGGGGAGTGCCGCCGGACTATTTTAGCGAAACGGGGCAGTTGTGGGGTTGTCCGGTTTTTGACTGGAACCGATTGGCTGAACGAAATTATGACTGGTGGATGGCGCGCCTGCATTTTTGCTTGAAGATGTATGACCGGATACGGATTGATCATTTTCGTGGATTGGAGTCGTTTTGGTCGGTACCAGCAGGAGAAAAGACAGCTATTCGCGGGGAGTGGTGGCCAGCCAAAGGGCATGATATGCTGAGGCTTTTGCAATCGCAAATTGGCGAGCTGCCAGTTATTGCTGAGGATCTTGGGGTGATAACTCCAGAGGTGGAGAAACTGCGGGATGATTTTAAGCTGCCGGGAATGAAAGTGCTGCAGTTTGGTTTTGCTTCGGATGCTACCAACGAGCATCTACCACATAATTATGACCGTAATTTTGTGGTTTACACAGGAACGCATGATAACAACACGACGTTAGGCTGGCTGAAATCGGTAACGAAAGTTGAGCGCCTAAATATCAGGCGCTACTTTTATCGAAGCAGACGAAGGACGGTTGATTCAATTATTGAAGCTACCTGGGGCTCGGTTGCTGAGCTGGCCATTATGCCTATGCAGGACTTACTTCGGCTTGATGGCAAAGGTCGCATGAATGTTCCGGGGGTAGCTGGAGGAAACTGGGAATGGCGCTTTGAATGGAGGCAACTCCGGCTGTCGCGTCGTCATTTTCTGAAGCAAATTACTGAAAAGTACAATCGCTGCAAGCCGCCAGAGGAAAATTGAATTTCAATTTTTTAGGCTGCTTGCCGAAAATATGAACTTGAAAGTGATGAGAAGCTGTCCAGTACATGTGCTTCATAATGTGTTCAGAAGCCTTTGATTGTTGCTTTAAACCTTGGCCTAAATGAATCGCTCCAGCGCATCCATGAATAGTTTGGGTTGCTCGGCATGAAGCCAGTGTCCGGCATCGGGAATGGTGGTGATTTGTGCTTCCGGATAGATTTCCTTGATCTTTTTCTCGTCTTCTTTAGAAATGTAGGGGGATTGCTCGCCTTTGATAAACAAAACCGGGTAGTTTAGAATGGGGATACGATCTTCAAGCCAGCGGTAGTTGACCCCACTGATCACTTCATCCAGATGATCGTAAAGCACATCGACATTGATGCGACAATCAAACTTTTTGGTTTCCTTGTTTCTGTAAACATTTTTAAGCAGAAACAGCACCAGTCCTTTGTTGTCGAGTTTGAGTTTCAGAAAATCACTGATATCTTCACGTGTGTCGAACTGATGTTTTCGTACTTCTTTTAACGATTCCAGGATATGCTGGTGCTGGTAATATTGTCCTTTGTCCTGCAGTTCAAAATAATCCTTAGGCGCAATATCTGCAATGATCAGCTTATCTATCTTTTCCGGGTATTCGGCAGCGAAGAACATGGCTGTTTTTCCACCCATGCTGTGTCCGATTACGGTGGCTTTTTCGATTTGGTGTTCTTCAAAGAAATCCGCCAAATCGTTAGTCATGTCCTGGTAGTTGTGTTCTTCGGCATTGGGCGAGCGTCCGTGGTTACGTTGGTCGATCAGGTACACATGGTGTTTTCTGCCCAGTTTTTTCCCAACAGTGAGCCAGTTGTCCGACGAGCCGTACAGCCCGTGGACGATGACAATGGTTTGTTTATTAACTTTGCCTTCTTCGCGATAAAATAACTTCATGACGCGGTACTCTGCATTAAACATGTTGGTTCATTATTCCTGATTCAAGGAACAGTCAATGGGCCGTTTTGTTGGTCGGTGCCGTTAGGGGCGAATACAATCCAGGTATTCGTGAATGGTGTTTTTCAAGCCCAGGTAAAGTGCATCGGCAATAAGGGCGTGCCCAATCGAAACTTCATCGATGTATGGAATTTTATCGATCAAGAATTTGAGATTTTTCAAGCTCAGGTCATGGCCGGCATTGATTCCCAGATTCAATTGTTTGGCCAGTTTGGCCGCTTCAATGAAAGGGGCGATCGCTTTGTCAGGATCCTCTGGGTAAATGGTGGCATACGGTTCGGTGTATAGCTCAATTCGGTCGGTTCCGATTTTGGCTGCAGCCTCAATGGCGTGCAAATCGGGGTCGACAAAAATAGAGGTGCGAATGCCTTCCGCTTTAAGACGGGCAATAACATCAACCAGAAAATCGTGGTGTTTTAGGGTATTCCAGCCATGATCTGATGTGAGTTGGCCCGGCATGTCGGGTACAAGGGTCGCCTGAGTAGCCTTTATGTCGGTTACCAGTTTGATAAAATCTTCGCTGGGGTAGCCTTCAATGTTGAACTCGGTGGTAATGTGGGGTTTAATGTCGTAAACATCCTGACGGGTAATGTGTCGTTCGTCAGGCCGTGGATGTACTGTAATTCCCTCAGCACCAAACTTCTCGCAGCTAATTGCAGCATCAAGCACACTGGGCGTTTTGCCTCCGCGTGAATTTCTTAATGTTGCTATTTTGTTTATATTTACACTTAGTCTTGTCATATTGAATAAATAGAGGGCTGCAAGTTACAACATAGAATTGAAACAAGTAAAAAATTGATTGCAAAAGAGCTTATATCGGACGTTATTCCCTCATTACGCTTGACTGATGACGGGCAGAAAGCACTGAACTGGATGGATATTTTTCGGATCTCTCATTTGCCGGTTGTGGATAATGGTGAATTCATTGGATTGATATCGGATAAAGTGATTTATGATTTGAATTTGATTGAGAAAAAGATGGACGATTGTCGGGAGCATCTTGCGCCTCCACATGTTCATTCTAATCAGCATATTTACGAAGTGGCTTCTGTTATGTCTGAACTAAAACTGAGTTTGGTACCAGTTCTTGATCTCAAACACAGCTATATGGGAGTGGTTTCGGTGATGGATTTATCACGAAAGTTTGCCAGACTAGTTGCCGTTCATGAGCCCGGTGGCATTATTGTTTTAGAATTGACGCCAATGGACTATTCGCTTTCACAGATTTCGCAGATTGTGGAAGGCAATGATGCTAAGGTTTTGAGTTTATATACTTACAAAGAAGAAGATTCAAAAGAATTGCTGGTCACGTTGAAAATAAATCAGGTTGATCTTTCACCAATTATTCAGACTTTTGTGCGATATGATTATTCAATTCGGGCCGTTTTTATGGATGAGTCGATCCTGAATAACTTGTATGACGACCGGTTTAATCAGTTGATCAAGTATATGAATATTTAGCACACGCAAATCTATGATTATTGCAATTTTTGGAATCAGTACAGACCTTACTTATACTCCCGATTTAGCCAAGTTGTTTACATTGCTTAAAGAGCGAAATGTCAGTACGTATATGTACCGGCCATTTTTCGATTTTGTGCAACAGCGATGTCATATTCGTCCGAAGGTAGCGGGCGTTTTCAATTCGGGAAAAGATTTGCCCGATGATGTGAGTTTCTTAATCAGCATTGGTGGCGATGGTACTTTTTTACAATCGGTTTTGACTCTGAAAAATAAGTCGATTCCGGCTATTGGGTTGAACCTGGGGCGCCTTGGTTTTTTATCGGATATTTCGCGGGAGGATATGCAGGAGGCTATCGACCACATCTTGCAAGGAAACTATGAGATTGAAGAACGCTCTTTGCTGCAGCTGAATGAGCAGGAGCACATATTCGGCGATTTTAATTATGCCTTGAATGAAATTGCGATCACCAAGCTTGACACTTCTTCTATGATTAGTGTTCATACCTATTTGAATGAAGAATACCTCAGTACGTATTGGGCCGATGGACTGGTTATTGCTACACCTACCGGGTCAACGGCATATTCGCTTAGCGTTGGAGGTCCTATTTTAACTCCGGATTCAAAAAGCTTAATTATTACACCCATCGCTCCTCATAATTTGACAGTTCGCCCCATTGTGGTGCCCGATAATATCTCTTTGCGCCTGCAGGTCGAAGGTCGAGGCCATCAGTTTCAGGCCTCGCTCGATTCACGCTCCGAGGCTATCAATTTCCCGGGGGAACTGCACATCCGGAAAGCCGATTTTCATGTGAAAACATTGAAACTTCCCGGGCATGGATTTTTCAGTACCCTCCGCAATAAGTTGATGTGGGGCGCTGACAAGAGAAATTAATCAATTTAGCTTAACAATTTTTAACCTCTATTTGGGTTTTATAATAGGCAGTCGGTAAGATGTTTTCAGAATTATATTACTTTTGTAGCTCTTGAAAGGAGTTATGTTTTAATGTTGTTGTGGAATGCCAGAATATTTTATGTTGCTGTCCTTTTATTAGCAACCTTTCAATGAAAACGATAGTCGATGAAAAGGTTTTTTATAATCGTTTGTATCATCCTTATTTTTAGCTCAGTTTCTGCTCAGGAAACAGCGGATATTGGCATATGGGGTGGCGTTGGCAGTTACTTTGGAGACATGACTCAGATTGATCAGGTAAGTTCTTTGAATCCAAATGTGGGAGCATTCTTTCGTTACAACTTTAATTCGCGGCTGAGTTTACGGACCAGCTTGATGGTGGGAACGATTGGAGCTACCGGATACTATGAGGCAGATCCTTGGGAGTTTGACAAGTTTATGACGGATGTTTCAGTCATGGGCGAATTCAACTTCTTTAGGTACATCATCGGAAGTAAGCGTCATTCAATGACCACATACTTAATGGGCGGCTTGGGAACCAGTTTGTACAATTATACATACGACTGGTTGCAACAGAGACCAACCGACGTGATTCGACTGAGTCCCATGCTGTACTATCTTAATAATGGGCATCTAAGTGCTTTACCTCTTGATATTCGTGCAGAGTTACTCATTAATAAAGAAGAGTCAGTCATTGGCTTGAATGTACCGATTGGCTTTGGTTTTAAATTCAATATAGGAGAGCGCATGGGAGTGGGGGTTGAAGCGATTTTGAGGAAGTATTTCAATGATAAAGTGGATGATTTGGATGATCCTCGCAAATACTTTGTGGTAACTAGTTATGATGATGGTGGTTTGCCGGAAAGTGGCACTTGGCAAAGCTACAACACGTTTCTGCACAACAACGATTTTACTTTTCATTTGGGAATTCATTTAACTTACCGATTTTACAGAGGCGATCAGGAATGCCCGGTGTATGAAAATATTAATTAGACTAAATGATCATTAAAGATAAAATACAAGAAGCCAAACTACCTAAGCACATCGCCATCATAATGGACGGGAATGGGAGATGGGCGACCAAACACGGTAATCAGCGTATTTTTGGGCATGAACATGGCGTTGAGTCTGTTCGTTCGACAGTTGAAGGAGCCGCAGAAATTGGCCTTCAATATTTAACTTTGTATGCGTTTTCAACCGAAAACTGGGGACGACCTCAGGATGAAGTTAATGCGCTGATGGGCTTGTTGGTCCAAGCGATCAATGAGGAGACCGAGAAGTTGAAAGAGCAAAATGTCCGTTTGACCATGATTGGCGATTTCAATAGTTTACCCGAAGAAGTTCAGATGAAATTGAATTGGTCGATCAATGAACTGAAGGATTGTACTGGATTAACACTGGTTTTAGCCTTAAGTTATAGTGCCAAATGGGAAATTACCGAAGCGATCAAAAAGATAGCTGCTGAAGTGGTCGATGGCAGCCTCCAAATAAATGAAATTGATAAAAATCTACTTGATAAATACCTTGCTACAGTTGGAATACCAGATCCAGAATTGCTGATTCGGACCAGCGGTGAAAATCGGGTGAGTAACTTTTTACTCTGGCAAATTGCCTATGCTGAGTTTTATTTTACTCCCACGCTTTGGCCAGATTTCCGTAAAGAAGACCTTTTTGAAGCAATTCGCGATTTTCAAAATCGTGAGAGAAGGTTTGGTAAAACCAGTCAACAATTAGTTAGCTAATTAATTCCAGAAAATGCGTAAACTGAAATTTTTTTTAATTCTACTCCTGTTTAGTGTAAGTGCTCACGCCCAGGTAAATGAAAACACAAACTTTACAATCCGGTATTCTAGTCCCCAAAACTATACAATTGCAGGTATTGATGTACTCGGTATTCGTTATCTCGACTCAGATGTATTAATCCAGATATCGGGCCTTGAGGTTGGCGATGAAGTTACAGTTCCGGGTGATCAGATTACGACGGCGATTAAGAAACTATGGGGACACCAGATGTTTTCGGATGTGAAAATCGAAGCTAGTAAAGTAGAGGGTGATAAAATCTGGTTGGCAATCCACTTGCAGGAACGCCCCAAACTAGCCGATGTTAATTTTTATGGCGTTTCGAAAGGAGAAAAGGATGATATTACCGAGAAGGTTTTATTGCTGAAAGGCAGTCAGGTAACCGATAATCAACTGAATAATGCCGAGCGGATCATTAAAGATATTTTTCTTGAAAAAGGATTCCTCAATACCGAAGTGAATATTGTTCAGCGTGATGACACTGCATCAGTTAATAGTGTTATCCTGGATATTAATGTCGATAAAAAGGAAAAGGTAAAAATTGATGAAATTGTATTTCATGGTGTCGATCAGGTGAAGACAAAAGTGCTGACCCGGGCCATGAAAAAAACCAATGCAAAAAAGCTTAAGAACTTCTTTTTGACCAAAAAATTCAACGAAGAGAAGTACGAGGAGGACAAGCAAAATGTTGTCGGTAAGTACAATGAAAAAGGTTTCAGAGATGCCATTATTGTAAAAGACAGTATTACCAAACTGGAGGACGACTTGATTAAATTGGATATTTGGGTTGAAGAAGGGAACAAGTATTACTTTGGCGATGTTAACTGGGTTGGAAATACTATCTATCCAGGCGATTACCTGGATGCTTACCTTGGAATTAAAAAGGGTGAAGTTTTTGATCAGAAATTGTTGAATAAACGCTTGACGGAAGACGATGATGCTGTAGGCAACCTATACCTCGACAACGGCTACTTGTTCTTTAACCTTGATCCGGTAGAAGCTCGTGTTGATCAAGACTCCATTGATTTGGAAATGCGTATCTATGAAGGCGATCAGGCGACCATCAATAAAGTACTCATAGAAGGAAACACTAAAACACACGAGCATGTTGCCCGTCGTGAGATTCGTACGATCCCTGGAGATTTATTCAGCAAATCAAAAATTATCCGTTCGGTGCGTGAGCTTTCTCAATTGGGGCACTTCGATCCGGAAGCGATTAACCCCAATGTGATTCCGCATCCTGAAGATGGAACCGTAGATATTAAATACGAATTGCAAGAGAAGGCCAATGACCAAATTGAACTTTCCGGAGGTTGGGGTGCGAATATGTTTGTCGGAACGGTTGGTTTGAAATTTTCCAATTTCTCGGTAAGAAATATTCCGAATAAAGAAGCTTGGCGTCCATTACCAACGGGTGACGGTCAAACCTTGAGTATTCGTGCGCAAACCAGCGGTAAGTTTTACCAATCCTACAGTGTCTCATTTATTGAGCCTTGGTTGGGGGGTAAAAAGCCAAACTCATTCTCCATTTCGTTTTCGCACTCACGCGTGAACTACTCGGCTAATAACTACTATAACAGCTCATACAGCCCTTACGGTTCGGGTTATGGTGGTGGTTACGGTGGCTATGGAGGAGGTTATGGCGGCTACGGTGGCTACTCGCCCTATGGCTACTCACCTTATGGTTACGGTGGTTACGGTAGCTATGACCCCGGTGATTATTATACCTATAATGATGAGGAAAGCTCAGATGATGATCAAGTGCAGGTGACTACTTCATTTGCATTAGGATATGGTTACCGTTTGTCGTGGCCCGATGACTTCTTTACGGTTTATCATGAGTTGTCGCTGGAGCACTATAAACTTCAAAACATGTCAGGTTACTATTACTTCCTGAGTGATGATGACGGATCAGGCGGTGGTGGTTTTAACAACCTGAGTTTCAAAACTGCTTTTGGCCGTAACTCGGTTGATAATCCGCTGTATTCAAGAAGTGGAGCCGATTTCTCTTTAACGGTTCAGTTGACACCTCCATTCTCGATGTTTAACGATGTGGACTACAGTAATCCGGACTTAACCAGTGAAGAACGTTACAAGTGGATTGAATATCACAAGTGGAATATGAAAGGTGCTTGGTTTACGCCGCTTTCACGCGACAGAGACCTGGTATTGCATACCAAATTTGAATATGGATTCTTAGGATATTACGACAAGAACCGACGTTCTCCATTCGAACGCTTCCGCGTTGGTGGATCAGGAATGTCAGGGTATAACTTTTACGGAGCCGATATTATCTCCTTGCGTGGTTACAAAGATTACAGTTTGAGTCCAACAACTGGTTCAAACATGTATAACAAACTGACCATGGAAATGCGTTACCCAATTACGTTGAAACCATCAGCTACCATTTATGTCCTCGGATTTATGGAAGCCGGTAATGCCTGGATGGACTTTGAAAATTACAACCCTTTCGATTTGAAACGTTCGGCAGGTGCCGGTGTACGGATCTTCCTTCCCATGTTTGGTTTGATGGGGATCGATTGGGGGTATGGATTTGATGCGGTGAATGGTGATTCCTCTGTTGGTGGAAGTCAGTTTCACTTTGTTATTGGTCAGCAGTTCTGATCGTTATGAGCTTGGCTCGGTATTTGTTTAATGTGGAAATAGTATGAATTTAAATTGAATTGCCATGAAGAAGAAAGTATTATTATTTGTTTTTCTGATTGTTTTTGGAACAGTTGCAATGGCCCAGAAATATGCCTACATCGATACCGAATATGTTTTAGAAAATATTCCTGCTTATACTGCGGCTCAGGAACAATTGGATCAAATTTCAAAACAATTCCAGAAAGAACTGGAAACCATGCATGCTGAAATTGAGCAGATGTATCAGGATTTTCAGGCTGAAGCAGTCTTGCTTTCTGAGGATATGAAGCGGAAGCGTGAAGATGTTATTATTAGCAAGGAAAAAGATTATAAAGAATTGCAGCGCAAGTATTTTGGACGCGATGGAGACTTGTTTAAAAAACGGCAAGGCTTGATCAAACCCATCCAGGATGATGTTTTTAATGCCGTTCAGGAATTGGCTGCCGATGGAGCTTATGCCGTAATTTTTGATAAGGCCGGGAGCCTCACCATGCTGTATACAAACCCTAAATATGACCTAAGTGACCAGGTCCTTGAAAAACTTGGTTATAAAAATTAATAAACTATATTTGTCAACAAAATTTTAAAATCCGAAAACGATCATGAAAAGAATTTTCAAAATTTGTCTAATAGCTGTCTTATTCCTTTCAGCTGGAATGGTAAACGCGCAAACATTAAAATTTGCACATATTGATTCACAGGCGCTGATTCAAGCCATGCCTGAAACGAAAACAGCACAGGCTTCAATCGAAAGAGAAGCCAAAGGTTTGGAAGATCAGATGGACGCGTTACAACAAGAATATCAAACAAAATTGGCTGATTTATCCGATAAGCAAGATTCATTGACCGAGATTGTCTATCAATCAAAAGTGGAAGATTTGCAAGGTCTTCAGCAGCGTATTCAAAACTTCAACTCTTCGGCACAACAACGCATACAACAAAAGCAAGGAGAGTTGATGCAGCCTATCTTTGCTAAGGCGAATGAGATGATTGAAACGGTAGCTAAAGAGCAAGGGGTAATCTACGTTTTTGACGCTAACGCTGTTTTGTACAAGTCAACTCAGAGTGTTGACTTATTACCTTTGGTAAAAGCTAAATTGGGAATCCAATAAGATACAATAAATAGTATGTCAAAAGCCATCCGGTAGTCACCGGATGGCTTTTTTGTTTATTTTTGTTTTCAAAGCAATTTCATGACAAGCAACTATCATCCCATTGGTGTTTTCGATTCAGGCTACGGAGGTCTGACGGTTTTAAAGGAGTTCGTCAATCAGTTGCCCGAATACGATTTTGTGTATTTGGGTGACAATGCCCGGACGCCATACGGCACCCGCTCGTTTGATGTGGTATATGAATATACGCTGGAGGCGGTTAAGCGTCTTTTCGATGAAGGATGTCACTTGGTTGTTTTGGCTTGCAATACAGCTTCGGCCAAAGCGCTTCGAAGTATTCAGCAGCGCGATTTGCCGTTAATTGCTCCGCATAAGCGGGTGTTGGGAGTTATTCGCCCGAGTGTGGAAGAAGTGGCTGGAATTTCGAAAAATGGGCATGTTGGTGTGCTCGCTACCTCCGGCACTGTGGCGTCGGACTCGTATCCGATTGAACTTGAAAAATGGTCTGGCGGCCGGGTTAGGCAAACCACGCAGGAAGCATGCCCCATGTGGGTGCCGATTGTTGAAAACAATGTGATGAATACGCCTGGAGCTGATTATTTTATCCAACAGAATTTAGAGGCATTGTTTCAGAAAGATCCTTTAATTGATAGCTTGATCCTTGGTTGCACGCATTATCCCTTACTGATTGACAGCATTCGTAAGTTTATTCCGCAGGAAGGTGTGCGAGTGATTGAGCAAGGTAAAATTGTGACTCAAAAACTTCAAAATTACTTGCTGCGTCATCCGGAAATAGATGAAAACTGCTCGAAGACTTCGACTCGGAAGTTCCTGACGACTGAAGGGGTTCATTTCTTTGAAGCCCTGGCAGCTCAGTTTTTAGGCTATCCCATCAAGGCTACGAAAATAGAATTGTAATTCGGAGGAGAAGCTTCTTTCTCCTTAATCTTTCTTCTTCAATAAGAATTTCAGATTTTGGTCCGGTCCTGAGATCAGGTCGGCAATGATACGCGTTTTAGGAAATTGTTCTAAGATAATCCGCAGGAAGACGGTGATGGGAATGGACATGATCAAACCCGGAACGCCCCATATAAAGCCCCAGAGCATCAGCATAACCAAAATGGTAATCACATTAATTGAAAAAGTTTTTCCCATGAATATGGGCTCCAAAATACCACCCATAAGCACCTGAACGAAGGTAATGGTGAGAATGAAAAAAAAGAGGGTACTGGTTGGATCGAGTTCGATGAAGGCGAAAACCGAGAGAAGAACCACCGAAATGACGGAGCCAATCATTTGAACAAAATTGATGAGAAAAGCCAGCAAGCCCCAGAAAATTGGATAACTCACATCAAAAAAGACGCAGGCCAGGCTAAAACCGACTCCGGTCATCAGACTGATAATGAATTTTACGACAACAAACTTGATGATGTCTTTCTCGATTTTCATGAATATTTTGACCGAGGAGTATTGTTGTTTGAAAATGGCATCATTTAGTAGCTTCTGGAAATTGATGGAGCCCGAAAGTAGCAGGATGGTGAAAAACAGCGTCATCAGGGTCATCGAAAGCGTGTTGCTGATGAAATCGAACGTAGACCCGAAATTTTCGAGGTTGCTGGTGTTTTTGAAATAATGCTCTAGTATATTTTCTCCCTGTCTTCGTTTAAAACCAAAAAAATGTTCAACGGACACAATCAAACCAGTTAATTTTGTTTCAGCCTTTTCCAGAAAGTGGCTGTCGGTAGTCATGATTTCATTGCTCGACAATTGGATCAATTCACCACCAGCCTTTAACCCCCCAATAATTATCAGAATAACCAACAGGATGCTGATTGGATTAGGTACTCTTTTTTTGTTCAGCCATCGCATCAAGGGCAAAAATAGAAGGGCAGTAAACATGGATGCAATCAGCGGAATGAAAATGAAGTCCAGAATTTTCAGTAAATAAAAAAACAGTGGAATGGCAATCGCCAATAAAAGCTTGTTGGTTGTTCGTATATCTTTGAGGTTCATTTTTATGGAATCATCATTTAAATGTTATCCATAACAAGAATTCAGGCTTAAAGTTTCATTAGTGGTTTTGTGAAACCTGAAGCCTGAAAACGTGCAAGGATGATCGGTTCTTTTCTGAAGCTATTGAATTATTAATTGATCATTTCGTAATGAATTCCGGCATCGGGTCCCAAGGGCAAGCCAAAGAACAGCCAGGCAACCAGCAATACGATCCAGAATAACAGGAAGACGATGGAGTAGGGCAGCATGGTAGCAATAATGGTGCCGATACCTGCCTTGGCATCATACTTCTGAACAAAGGCGATAATGAGAGCGAAAAAGCTCATCATGGGTGAAATGATGTTGGTTACACTATCACCAATTCGGTAAACAACTTGCGACAATTCGGGTGAATAGCCCATAATCATGAACATGGGGATAAAAATGGGGGCCAGGATAGCCCATTTGGCCGAGGCGCTTCCCATCAGCATGTTGATGGAGGCTGACAGCAGAATGAACAGAATCATGAGCGGAATGAGTCCAATATCGGCCGACATGAGTAGCTCAGCGCCTTTTACCGCCAGAATCATGCCCAGGTTGCTCCACTTGAAGTAAGCTACAAACTGGGCGGCAAAAAATACCAGCACCAGGTAGGTTGCCAGTGTTTTCATGCTTTCAGCCATCCCGTTCATTACATCGGCATCGTTGTTAAAGACTTTGGTCGCAAATCCGTAAGCCAGACCTGTTGCTCCTGCTGTTACGAAAAGCATGGCTACAACGCCCTCAATGAGTGGAGAGTTGAGGAATCCTCCGTCGGTTCCTCTGAAAAAGCCATCAGCCGGAATAAGCCCGATAAGCGCAACCGCTGTGATGGACAGAAAAACAACCAAGGCCCAAAGCAATCCTTTTTTTTCTATTTTTGATAGTCTGTCAAAGGATTGATCGCTATGTGCTTTGCTGTTTTTGTATGGGCCTAAGCGAGGTTCTACTATCTTTTCAGTGACCAAGGTACCTGCCAGCGCAATAATAAAGGTTGAAGCCACCATGAAATAGTAGTTGGCCGTTGCATTAACCATGTAATTGGGGTCGAGAATATGGGCAGCTTCCTGCGATAAGCCTGCCAATAGCGGGTCGATAGTTCCTAGTGCCAGGTTGGCACTGAAACCTCCGGATACTCCGGCAAATGCTGCAGCCATGCCGGCAATAGGATGTCGTCCTACAGCCACAAAAATAACCCCGGCCATAGGAATTAGCAGAACATAGCCTACATCGGAAGCGATGTTGGAGAGAATGCCCGAAAATACAAGTACGAAGGTGAGCAGGTGTTTTGGCGAATTGAGCACCAGCATACGAATGATGGCAGAAACTAGGCCGCTTTGTTCGGCAATGCCAATTCCAAGCATGGCAACCAAAACGATTCCCAAAGGCGCAAATCCGGTGAAATTATTAACCATTTCAAGTAAAATCCGGTGAATGCCTTCTGCGGATAATAGATTGACGGGGCGGATGATTTCCTGGGTACCCGGGTGAATCACTTCCCAGGCCATAAAATGACCAACGGCTGAAAATATCAAGGCAAACAGGGCAAACAAGGCAAACAGCGTTGCCGGGTGTGGCAAGGCATTTCCTGCCCGCTCGGTCCAGTTCAACATCTTCTGAAAAAATCCGACTTTGGTTTTTGCGTTATTCATAGGTGTCTGTGCTTGAAAAGTTACGTAAACAAATACTGGAATGATTTTAATAAATCAAACGGTTAATAATGGGTGTCGGCTTTATGGATATAATGCTTGCCGCCCTTGGATCTTGATTTTTTTAGGGGATTGGAACGATAGATGAATAATGGCTAGCCATTATTCATCTATCGCTTATGAGTTTTACCAGAGCTTTTCAGGATAAGCTCCCTTTTCTGTTAGTTGTTTGACCTGTTCAACGACATAGTCTTTGTCTTCCGGGTAGGTGACTCCAAACCATGGAGAATCGGCATGCAGTACTTCTGCTTTTACTTCACCAGATTGAATGAGTTCAAACACGACGCTGGGAATGTAAAATTCTGATTTTGGAAGGTGCATCTTCTCATCCAGAAAAGCCTTGAACTGAGCTTCAATATGTTGAAACAGGCTGGGGTGAAATCCCCAGAAGTTCATTGATGCAGGAGTGTTATCTTCTACCGGAACGATGTTGCCGTCGTCATCTGTAAAGGTGATTTTCTCGCCTGTCCGGGCTATTTGGTGGCGTTCGGTAATCTCAACCAGTTTATTATCCGAGTCAATTTTGCAAATTCCTCTGGAAACTGTTCCAAATTCAGACAAGGTATTTTTTAGCTGGTAACCCACCATGCTGTAGTTGTTCTCGGCAACCTGATCCCTTAGGAAGTCAGCGGCAACTTGGAATGATTCCTGTCCGTAGAAATCATCCGCGTTGATGGCGGCAAATGGCTCTTGAATAACATCTTTGGCCATTAAAATGGCGTGTCCTGTTCCCCAGGGTTTTTCACGTCCTTCGGGTAAAGAATAACCTTCAGGAAGTTTGTCCAGCTCCTGATAGACGTATTCAACCGCGATTTTATCGCTTAATTTACTTTCAAAGCGGCTTTTAAATTCCTCTGCAAAACTATCGCGGATGACAAAAACAACTTTCCCAAAACCGGCTCGGATGGCATCAAAAATTGAATATTCCAAAATGGTTTCTCCGTTGGGGCCAATGGGCTCAATCTGCTTTAATCCGCCATAGCGGCTCCCCATGCCTGCAGCTAAAATTAGTAGTGTAGGTTTTTTACTCATAATTATTTGTTAATCGTCTGTGTGTTGAAACTGCAAAAAGATCAGTTTCAGTTATCTTTTTTTATCGTTGATTTCGGGTGAAAATGAAATTACTTTCATAATCAGGTATGTTTTAGTGATTTAGAAAGAGATTCCCAGATCACACGAAATCGGTAATTAATTTTGAGCCTGAAAGATAGAAAGAATATCTCATTCTAAAGAAATGCTTGACTCAGCTTAAAGCTAAAAAAGATGAATGGATCGTACTATTCTTTATACCATCCGGCATACATGCTGTAAGCGTTGGCAATCCGGTGGATTTCTCCTTCCAGTAAGTCTTTTCCAAGCGATTTTACTTTTTTGGCTGGTATTCCGGCATATACGCTGCCCGATTCGACCCGGGTTCCTTTGGTAACCACCGATCCGGCAGCAATAATGGTGTTGCTTTCAATAATCGCATCGTCCAGAACCACAGCGTTCATTCCGATCATAACGTGGTCTTTGATGGTACACCCGTGAACAATGGCTCCGTGAGCAATAATGACATTGTCGCCAATGTTGGTGGGTGATTTTTGATAGGTGGCATGAATTACCGCGCAATCCTGAACATTGGTATTGTTGCCTATTTTGATTGAGTGGACATCGCCCCGGATGACCGCACTATACCAGATACTGCTGTCGTTACCAATCTCTACATCGCCTATGATGGTTGCATTCTCAGCCAGGAAACAATTCTGACCTATGATGGGGGTTTTTCCTTGAAGCGTTTTTATTAAAGCCATTATCAAAATTCATTTAAAATTGATAGCAAAGATATTAAAAGCAATAAATAATTAAATGGTTCATATTTCATTTAGCAATTATTAATTATTAATTATTTTTGCTCAACAACGATAGCGAAAGGGGTTATTCAAAATGGTTCCAAAGTTATAATTCGTTATTTTAGCGGTCGTTTTTTTGTTTTTGTAAAGAAAAATCCAGCTATTTAAAATAATTGTCAAATGAAAGACACAAAAGTTATTGAGTTAGAAGAAGTGAGCATTCGCTTTTCCGGAGATTCGGGCGATGGGATGCAACTTACGGGTACTTTGTTCTCCGATGCTACGGCATTGTTTGGGAACGATATTTCAACTTTTCCAGATTATCCATCTGAAATCAGGGCGCCACAAGGAACAGTTGGCGGAGTATCTGGATTTCAGGTGCAGTTTGGACACAAGGAGGTGAATACGCCCGGTGATGACGCACATGTACTGATTGCGATGAACCCTGCCGCGGTAAAAGCTAACGCTCGTTTTATACGCCCCGGAGGAACCATTATTTATGATGCGGATTCTTTTTCTCAGAAAAATTTAGATAAGGCCAAGTTTTCAACCGATGATCCTTTTGCAGAGTTGAACTTGGAGGACTATGTGAAGATTCCAGTTCCAATTACCAGCCTGACGCGTGAATGCCTGAAGGATTTCGGAATGGACAACAAATCGGTACTTCGAAGTAAAAATATGTTTGCCCTTGGATTCATTTGTTGGATGTTTGGCAGACCCATGGACTACATTGAAAACTTCATCACCACAAAATTTGCTAAAAAGCCAGTAGTGGTTGAGTCAAACCTGAAGGTACTTCACAGTGGTTATAACTACGGCATGAACATGCAGCACATGACCCCTCGCTACATGGTGGATGCTGCTGCTATTGAAAAAGGCACTTACCGTAATATTAACGGTAATCAGGCTACGGCCTGGGGATTCTTAGCTGCTGCTGAAAAGGCCGGCTTAGAGCTTTTTCTGGGCTCGTATCCCATTACTCCTGCCACTGATGTATTGACCGCTTTAGCTTCACGCCGCGATTTAGGAGTGAAATCTTTTCAGGCCGAAGATGAGATTGCCGGAATTTGTACGGCTATTGGTGCAGCATTTGCCGGCGACCTGGCAGTGACCAGTACTTCTGGCCCCGGATTGGCCTTGAAGTCAGAAGCCCTGGGATTGGCAGTAATGGCTGAATTGCCATTAGTGGTAGTCAACGTACAGCGCGGTGGCCCATCAACAGGATTGCCTACCAAAACGGAACAATCTGATTTATTGCAAACATTATACGGACGTAATGGTGAAAGCCCGGTGGTTGTCATCGCGGCCAGCACTCCGTCCGACTGTTTTTACTATGCTTACCTTTCTTGCAAGATTGCCTTGGAACGAATGGTTCCAGTGGTATTGCTGACTGATGGTTTCCTTGGAAACGGAAGCGAGCCTTGGCGTGTTCCTGCGATGAGTGAGCTCCCCGAAATCACACCGCGTATTGCCAAAGATAATAGTATGTTTAAGGCTTACAGACGTGATCCCGAAACCCTGGCTCGAGAATGGGCATATCCAGGAATGGAAGGGTTTCAACATCGTATTGGAGGATTGGAAAAGAACGAGGAAGGTACGGTAAACCATGATCCGGAGAATCACCAGAAAAATTGTGAGATTCGTGAGGCGAAAGTACAGAAGGTGGTTGACATGCTTCCCGATTTGGAAGTGTTTGGCGAAGAAGCTGGAGGTGACGTACTGGTTGTTAGCTGGGGCGGAACCTACGGTCATACCGTGAGTGCCGTGCGCGAAATGCGCAAAGATGGCAAAAATGTGAGCCTGGCTCATTTTAATTTTATTAAACCGCTGCCAGCTAATACTCGCGAGGTATTTAGCAAATTTAAAAAGATCATTGTGTGTGAGTTGAATCTTGGACAATTTGTGGCATACTTGAGAGATCAGGTGCCCGGGTTCGAGTACCACCAGGTCAATAAATTGAAAGGCCTGCCATTTACGGTTACCGAACTGAAAGAAAACGTCGAAAAATTACTGGAGGACTAAGACATGACAGAATTAAATTATACTATTAAAGACTTTAAGAGCGAAAACGAAGTACGTTGGTGTCCTGGTTGTGGTGACTATGCCATTATGAATGCGGTTCAGAGAACCATGGCCGATATGAATGTGCCGCAAGAACAATTTGCGGTGATATCCGGAATTGGTTGTTCTTCACGTTTCCCATACTATATGAGTACGTTTGGTTTTCACTCGATTCACGGTCGGGCAACTGCCATTGCTTCAGGTGTTAAGTGTGCCAATCCTGATCTGAATGTGTGGGTGATGACTGGTGATGGTGATTCGATGGCTATCGGAGGAAACCACTTTATACATTTGGTTCGTCGTAATATTGATTTGAATGTGATTCTTTTCAATAATAAGATTTATGGATTGACTAAAGGGCAATATTCGCCAACAACTGATCGTGGTTTTGTAACGAAAACATCTCCGTTTGGAACCATCGAAGATTCATTTGTTCCCGGACAGTTGGTATTGGGATCAGGTGGAACGTTCTTTGCCCGTGCGGTAGATTCAAATGTGAAACACAACCAGCAGGTATTTGCCGAAGCCGCCAAGCATAAAGGGACCTCTATTGTTGAAGTGCTTCAAAATTGTGTGATCTTTAATGACGGAATTCATGAGCAAATTGCCGATCCTAAACACAGAGCCGAGCGGCAGTTGTTTTTGGAGCATGGTAAACCCATGATCTTTGGTAAGGAAAATGAAAAAGGATTGATGCTTGAGTGTGGCCGTCTGAAAGTTGTTACTATCGGAGAAAATGGCGTAACAGAGGATGACATCCTGATTCATGATGCTAAACAAGTAGATTTGTCGATTCATATGCAGCTTATTCAAATGAGCTTGCCCGAGTTCCCGATTGCGATGGGAGTTATTCGGGCGGTTGAAACACTGGTGTATGATCAGGAATTAGTGAAGCAGGTTGAAACGGTTTCAGCTACGCGCAAAGTCAACTCGATGGATGAGTTGTTACGCTCCGGTAATACCTGGGAGGTAGATGAGCCTACTAGTAGTGAGCCGGTTCCGTTCTTTAAGAAAAAATGTCCGATCATCTAGCTCTGGGAAACCAAAGCCTGAAAAGATCCCGGTGATCCGGTGATTTTATCGGCCTGAAAATAATGCAGAGGCCGTTCCAAATTTGTTGGGGCGGCCTCTTTGCTTGTTGTATTTGGTTTGCTGGTGGGTATACGATTCTTTTCAGCTGAAGATTAATCCCGACTTCGAATAGGGGATTCTAGTGATTCTTTCAGCCGGTATGTTTTAGAAAAGGAGGCTTTCACTCCCCTTTTTTGTGGGGGTAAGCCGGATTTTGTCTAATTTCAAACGTTTATTATTTGGTAACAGATGAACCTTCGGTTTAATTAAGCACTAGTCGTTGATGTTAGTTACCCGGTTAGACTTTGTGTTGATTTCAATAAAATAAAAGCATGGATAATTTAGATAATATTTCTCTTTCGTCGATATATAAGCGCAAGAAAAGTGACCGCGATATTTTTGAAGAGCTGATGCCTACTAAGGTTAAAGAGGTTTTGTTGGTCGCTACCTTATACGACAGTTATTCGATTGTTCGGGAGGGACAGTTCACCGATAAAATCTTTGGTGAATTTCTGCAGCTGAACCTATACACCTATCCACGATTTACCAGCGTCAACTCCGAAGCAGATGCCTTGAAAATGATGGAAGAACGCGATTTCGATCTGGTAATTATCATGGTGGGGGTTGACAAGGATATTCCGGTGAAAATGGCTGATGTGCTTCATGAGGCCAACAGCCTGGTTCCTATACTGCTGCTTGTAAACAATAATGGTGATTTACGCTATTTCCAGGAGGCAGCAAACCAGTTTGAGTCCATTGATCGCGTGTTTGTCTGGAATGGGAATTCCAACGTTTTCCTGGCCATGGTGAAATACATCGAGGATAAAAAGAACATCGAAGCCGACATCAATAACGGGAATGTGCGGATGTTATTGCTGGTTGAAGATTCAATTCAGTATTACTCGCGCTACCTACCCATGTTGTACACCAACATCATGACCCAAACGCAAAACCTGGTGCAAGATGAGTCGACTGATGATCTGCATATGATTTTGAAGATGCGTGCGCGACCCAAGGTTATTTTGGTAAGTACCTATGAGGAAGCCGTTGCCATGCTCAATAAATACCGCGACTACCTCCTCAGTGTAATCTCAGATGTGCGGTTTACTCGCAATGGAGTCGATGATCCCGAAGCTGGTATTGAATTGCTCAAATATGTGAAGCAGATTTTGCGCTTCCCGGTACCTTTTCTGCTTCAAAGTCATGATGTGAATAATGCCACACGAGCCCGCGAAATTGGAGCCGAATTTATTAATAAGAATTCGGAAAGTTTGTCGATGGATATTCACAACTTTATCTATAAAAGGCTGGGGTTTGGAAGCTTTGTCTTTAAAGATTTAGCCGGAAATCCCATCATGGTGGCCCGTAATCTTCAGGAGTTTCAGGAAATGTTTAAATTGATTCCTGACGAGGCCTTATCTTATCATGGAAAGCGTAATTCATTTTCAACCTGGCTAATGGCCCGGGGCGAGATTAATATTGCTGAACAGTTGCTGCCTTATCGGTTCGAAGATTTTAGAAGTTCCGACGAACTCCGCAACTTTTGTTTAGATGTTTTTGAACGCGTACGGGTGAAAAAGATGCGGGGACGCATTATTAATTTTGATTCGGCAATTGTGGATAGCGACCGCTACATTGTAAGGATGGGGAAAGGCTCGTTGGGCGGAAAAGGGCGTGGTATGGCTTTCATGAGTAACTTTATTGAAAATATCGATTTTAAAAAGATTATCCCCCATATTAACATTCGTATTCCGGCAACAGCGGTTATTGGAGCCATTGAATTTGATAAGTTTTTGGAGCTTAACAACCTTTATGAGGAGATTTATTGCAACAATGATTATGAGCATATCAAGGCTATCTTTCTTGAATCGCATTTGAGCGAAGGCTTAAAAGCCAAGTTGTTCCGGTACATCGAAGTCATGCAAGGTCCTTTGGCTGTGCGTTCTTCAGGTTTGTTCGAAGATTCGCTGCTTCAGCCTTTCTCGGGCGTTTACTCCACTTATTTGTTACCTAATAATCATCCGGACAAATATGTTCGTTATCAGCAGCTTATTAATGCAGTCAAGCTGGTATATGCCAGTATTTTTACCGAATCGGCCATTTCTTATTTCGATGCGGTGAATTACAAAATTGAAGAGGAAAAGATGGCGGTAATCATTCAGAAAGTTGTAGGACATGAGCATAGCAAGCGCTATTATCCCTCAATTAGCGGAGTGGCGCAGTCCTACAATTACTATCCGGTTGCTTATATGAAGCCGGAGGATGGCTTTGCTGTTGCTGCTGTAGGCTTGGGAATGTATGTGGTTGGTGGGGAGCAGGCTTTTCGGTTTTGTCCCAAGTACCCAACCATTAACCCAACCATGGTTCGTGATCAGGTTCGCGATTCTCAAAAGGAGTTTTATGCTATAGATATGTCGCAGCCCAATGTCAATATTGTTATTAATGGAGAAGACGCTGCTATTAAAAAGTTCAAGATTAAGGAAGCTGAAAATGATGGCTTGCTTCAGCATTGTGCCTCGGTTTATGATTTTGAAAACGATGACCTGGTTCCTGGAATTAGCATGAAAGGGCCACGGGTGGTTGATTTTGCCAATATCTTAAAATACAACTACATTCCCTTGGCTGATACGCTGAGCTTTTTGCTGCGTTTATTTCGCGAGGCGATGGGCTCTCCGGTAGAAATGGAGTACGCCGTTGATTTAGAAAAGGGCGATGATGGCCTGCCCACCTTTTATCTGCTTCAAATCAAGCCATTGATCCGGCGTGAAGAAGAACTCAGTATTGACCTTGGGCAGGTGGAACAGGAAAAAGTGGTGCTTTTTGCCAAGCAGGGGATGGGGAACGGTGAGATTTACGATATCCGTGATGTAATTTTTGTGAACCCCGAAAGGTTTGACAAGATGCACACCAAAGATATTGCCCGTGAGATTCATCAGATGAATAGAAAGATGGATGCGGAGGATAAAGATTATATTTTGATTGGTCCCGGACGCTGGGGAACAAAAGACCAGTTTACCGGTATTCCAGTCATTTGGTCACAAATATCACGTGCCCGGATTATAGTTGAAATGGGCTTGCCTGAGTTTCCGCTGGATGGTTCATTGGGCTCTCATTTCTTTCATAATGTAACCTCCATGAATGTGGGCTATTTCTCGGTAAAACATGCTTCGCAAGAGGAGAAAATCAATATTGAAATGTTGAATGAACAGCCGGTGGTTGAAGAATTAGACTATGTCAAGCATGTTCGTTTTGATCAGGATTTGAGCATTTTGATGGATGGACGTAACCGGCAGGCATTAATTAGCCTTGGGAAACCTGAGATTGAAAAATAACAAAGGGTGTTCAATGTAAAAATTGAACACCCCCGTGAAGTCATCCTGAAATAATTTGTTAAGCTTTAAAAGCACTTACTCCTGCTGTTTGAGCTTGGCGATCTACTTTTTTTATCAGTCCTTGCAATACTTTGCCTGGTCCAATCTCGGTGAATAAGCTTGCTCCGTCGTTGATCATGTTCTGCGCCGTTTGTGTCCATTTTACGGGGGCAGTCAATTGGGCAATCAGGTTCTCCTTAATTGTTTCAGGGTCACTAACCGGTTGAGCATTCACATTCTGATAAACCGGACAGCTTGGAGTGCTGAACGTTGTTGCTTTGATGGCTGCAGCCAGTTCTTCGCGGGCGGGCTCCATCAGTGGTGAGTGGAATGCTCCGCCAACCGGCAGTTTTAAGGCACGCTTGGCACCTTTTTCTGTCAGAATCTCGCAGGCTTTATCGATGCCTGCAAAAGATCCTGAAATTACTAATTGTCCCGGGCAATTGTAGTTGGCAGGAACTACGACTTCGTCGATGGCCTCACAAACTTCTTCAACCGCGGCATCTTCCATACCGACAATGGCAGCCATGGTTGATGGCTCAAGTTCGCAAGCTTTTTGCATAGCCATTGCACGTTGTGACACCAGACGCAAACCGTCTTCAAAATTTAAGGTGCCATTGGCAACCAAGGCTGAAAATTCACCCAACGAGTGACCGGCAACCATTTCAGGTTTAAAATCAGCCAATGTTTTGGCCAAAATTACCGAATGCAGGAAGATTGCCGGTTGCGTAACTTTGGTTTGTTTCAGATCGTCGGCTGTGCCGTTGAACATGATATCAGTAATGCTGAAACCAAGTATCTCATTGGCTTTATCAAATAATTCTTTGGCAGCAGGCGAGTTTTCGTACAGGTCTTTTCCCATTCCCGGAAACTGAGCGCCTTGCCCTGGAAATACATATGCTTTCATATTAAACTCAGTTTAAGTTAAAATCGCGGCAAAGTTAAAACGTTTTTTTTTGCACCAAAGGCAATTGAAATGATTGAACAGAAATAGTTTGACTTTTTTAATACTTGTTATCGACTATTGAAATTGAATGTTCAATAGTTTTTTCCTTAGCGGTAAAAAGTTGCCTGGTATTCCGTTTCGTTGCCTTTGTTGTCAGTAACAGTCAACTTTAGGGTATGTTGCTTGCCAAACTGAAACCGATCTTTGTCTAAGTGGTAGGTGATTAGCGCATTTTTTGCATCGTACTCAAACAACACCCATTGACCGTCAATTTGGCCGCGGTAGCTGTCAATGCCCGAAAAATCGTCGCTAATTTTAAACCGAATGCGGTTCCGTTCTGTCAAGCTTTTGCGGTTTTGAATGCTTAAGGGGCGAATGGTGGGCGCAACCGTATCAACGGTGATGGCAAAGGTGCCCATTTGTCTTACGCGAGCCATTATCCAGCCATCTTGATAAGCGCCTCCCATCGACCATTTTTTGCCGCTTTTTTCATCAATAACGGCAAGCAGGCTTTTGGCTTGGAGCGAGTCGGGTACTTCGTCCGCTTTTATCTTCAATTGGTATGACTGATGAACCGGAATCCGGTCGTTGTGTACTCTATACAGCGGTGAGAAAAAAAGATTATTAGCCGGCTTGGTTTCAAAGTCTAAATTGAAATCACTATAAAAAGTGCCAGGCTTGAAATGAGCCTGTACGCCGGGTTTTTCAAGCTGTATTTCTTCGTTCAACCTAATGAGCTGCCCGGAATCTTCGGAACGCTCGATTGATGTCTTTTTAGATTGCACACGAAAGGATAAGGTACTTTTATTGCCATAAACATCTTTTACTTCGTAACGAATCTGATGGGTTTTCCCATCGGATAAATTCACAACGCCATGGTTTTCCAGAGTGGGGTAGTTGCTCAGCTTATTTCCCTGGTCTACCCAGCTTTT
Source organism: Sunxiuqinia sp. sy24 (assembly GCF_052677165.1). NCBI lineage: Bacteria > Pseudomonadati > Bacteroidota > Bacteroidia > Marinilabiliales > Prolixibacteraceae > Sunxiuqinia > Sunxiuqinia sp. sy24. The sequence continues at coordinate 106,467 of NZ_JBQYLH010000006.1, read as the reverse complement.
TTGGATTCTACGGTAATGTTGCCGATAGTGGGAATAATCGATGTGGCTGTTTAAATAGCGGGTTTCAGCAAAACTCAATTCATTCATTCGGAAGGTGTAAACCTCTTGATCGTCTACCGCCAAGCTAATCTCATAAATGCCACATTTGCTCCAGCTTCCGTTGAGGTAGTCAAGCGTTTGTAATCCGAAACCGATATTTCCATAAACAGGAATCGTTGGGTTGCCTTTCAGGTGGTAGGCTCCGTCGTAATAGACCGTTTCAATTCGTCGGTCGTTCGATTTTCCGTACACATGCGCATCGTCCGACAAGGGATAAATGGCTGCCGACAATATTTTGGGTTTCATGTCATCAACAATGGGGAATCTAAAAAGTAAAGGGTTCTGCGGGTTCTGACTATGTGTATCTCGTATTTCGAAGTGAAGATGCGGGCCTCCAGAACTACCACTGTTGCCGCTGAGGGCAATTAGTTCGCCTTTTTTTATCTGAAAAGTTCCCTTCGGAACCGACAGGTCAACAGCAAAAGATTCACGTTCATACTGAATTTTTCGTGCGTAGGCCTGAATGTCGTCCCGAAAGCTTAATAAATGCCCATAAACGGTTGTTTGTCCATTGGGATGATTGAGGTATAGTGCCAATCCAAAGCCTGATGGCGAGATGTTTATGCGTGAGACCTCCCCTTCAGCTGCTGCATAGATTGGAAGTCCTGTTTTTCCTTCAGTCTTAATGTCAATCCCAGAGTGAAAATGGTTTGATCGGAGTTCTCCAAAATTTCCCGATAATTGAATAGGAATCGCCAGTGGTGAACGAAAATATTCTGGGTCAGGAGCTTGGGCGAATATAGTATGCGTAAATAATAGAAAAGCAATCAGTAAACGGGTGCACATAAATTAAATCATTAATTGGTTTGTGTTTAAAACCGGCTAATGGAAGATTTGTTGTACGGCAGTTTGCAATTAGCAAAATAAAACTATCTTCGTATTAACTATCGGCCAAAAATATTAATTTTGTCCAAGAAAGTATGCAGGAATGACCGAGCAAGATCAATATTTAATTGATGAATTTAAGATGCGACTCCGACTGCTGATCGGCAAGCAAAATAGTTTGAGAAGTGAGAATAAGCAACTGTTGGACCAGCTGGAAAATACTCAGGAAGAATTAGCTCAGATTCGTAAGGAAAATGAATTGTTGGTCAAAAAATATGAAAGTCTTAAATTAGCAAAGACATTTACCGCTTCGGATGATGAGAAACATAATGCGAGGCAAACGATAACAAAAATAGTGCGGGAAATTGATAAGTGTATTGCTCAATTAAATGTGTAGCAAATACCAGTAAAAATGACAAATAAGCTTTCAATAAATATCAATATCGATGGGAGAATTTATCCATTGACCATTGTAAGAGATGACGAGGAGAAGTACAGGAAAGCTGCGAAAATACTTAATGATATAATTCTTCAATACAAGAAAAAATATGCAGACCACGATTCGAAAGATTTTCTTGCGATGACTGCTTTTCAGTTTGTACTGAAGAACTTAGAGTTGGAAGACCGAGCAGATGAATCTCCTTTTATTGAAGAAATTAAAGACCTTAATGAAGTGTTAGGTGATTATTTGTCGGTACACCAATAGAGTAAATAAAATCGTTGAAGCCCGCTTTTGATTCAATCCCAGAAAGATATCCTGGGATAGGATTTATAGGTAGGCTTTTTTGTTAAATATATATAAAGTAATACTTAATTGAACTATGGAAATTATATATGCTATTTCCGGTTTTCTACTTGGAGGAGTTGTTTCCTACTTTTTGTGGGATAAGGCTCTGAAAAGTAAGAAGGGGAAAATTATAAAGGAGGCCGAAGTCGAAGGCGATGTGATCAAGAAGGATAAAATTCTTCAGGCAAAAGAGAAGTTTTTGCAGTTAAAAACAGAGCATGAAAAGTTTATTAACGAAAAAAACAACAAAATTGGCTCGATTGAAAATAAGTTGAAACAGAAAGAAAGCGCCTTCATGCAGCGTCGTGATGAGCTGCAACGAAAAGTTAAGGAGTTTGATCTGACAAAAAAAGATGCGGAGGCAATTCGCGAAAATTTGACGAACCAGTTAAACATGGTTCAGCAAAAAGAAGATGAGCTGGATAAAATGCATCGGCAGCAGGTAGAACAATTGGAAGCCATTTCGGGCTTGTCCGCAGAAGAGGCTAAAAATCAACTGGTTGAGTCGCTTAAGAACGAAGCACAAACCGATGCAATGTCCTACATCAACGAGATCATGGAAGAAGCCAAGCTGACAGCCAATAAAGAAGCTAAAAAAGTGGTGGTGAAAACCATCCAACGGGTGGCTACCGAAACAGCAGTTGAGAATGCGGTTACCATTTTCCACATCGAAAGTGATGAGATTAAAGGACGGATTATTGGTCGCGAAGGTCGTAATATTCGAGCACTGGAAGCAGCTACTGGTGTCGAAATCATTGTTGATGACACTCCTGAAGCGATTGTCCTTTCAGGCTTTGATCCGGTGCGAAGGGAGATTGCTCGTCTGGCTTTACACCAGCTAGTAACTGATGGTCGGATTCATCCGGCACGTATTGAGGAAGTTGTTTCGAAGGTGAAGAAACAAGTTGAAGAAGAAATTATTGAAACTGGTAAACGGACAACGATTGATTTAGGTGTTCATGGCCTGCATCCTGAGTTGATTCGCATGATCGGTAAAATGAAGTATCGTTCGTCGTACGGACAAAACCTGTTACAACACTCACGCGAAGTAGCCAACCTCAGTGCTATAATGGCATCAGAGTTGGGCTTAAACCCGAAATGGGCCAAGCGTGCTGGCTTGTTGCACGATATTGGTAAAGTGCCGGATGATGAACCGGAGTTGCCACACGCCGTGCTGGGTATGAAACTGGCTGAAAAATTCAAGGAGAAGCCAGATATCTGCAATGCCATTGGTGCTCACCATGATGAGGTTGAAATGCAGACCATGTTAGCACCTATCGTTCAGATATGTGATGCGATATCAGGTGCGCGACCAGGCGCACGTCGCGAGGTTGTTGAGTCGTACATCAAGCGACTGAAAGCATTGGAAGATTTGGCGCTTTCGTATCCGGGTGTTCTAAAGACTTATGCGATTCAAGCAGGTCGTGAACTGCGGGTAATTGTTGGTAGCGATAAAATTTCTGATAAAGAATCAGAACAGTTGTCTTACGATATTGCCAAGCACATTCAGGATGAGATGACTTATCCGGGACAAATAAAAATTACAGTTATTCGCGAGTTGCGAGCTGTAAACTATGCGAAATAGGAATCTTAATGATAGATCAAAAAAAGCGGGAGGTGATTATCACTTCCCGCTTTTTGCTTTTTCAGCCAGAAAAATTCAATTTGAAAAGAAAGCATAACTCATTTTCCAGAGGTGTACACACCATAAAATAACGAGAGTTTGCAGACCTCTTCGAATGGGCAAAAGCTGGTTAAAAAAACAGTCCCATTTTTTTTTGGTTTTCCCTGAAACTCTGTGGTGTTTCTTTAAAATGAGCTTTATACACTTTAGTGAAATATTGGTTCGATGAAAAACCGCAGTCGAATGCAATTGACGTAATTGTACTATCCGGATTTTCAGCAATTAGTTTTTTTGCTTTTCTCAGTCGAAGTTTATTCAGATAGTTTATCGGAGTGCAATTGGTTAGCTGATAGCAATGCTTCGAAAATTGAGTTACACCTAATCCGCAGTGCCGGGCCATCGTGCTGACGGTCCAGGTGTTTGCCAGATCATCTTCCATGCTTCTTAGAAAAAGAGAAACACTGCGTTTTGAGTCAATCAGGGCATCGTTCAGAATCGGTTTGTCTTTTTGAAGCATTTCTAAAAGTAAAATCAAAATTTCATTAATAAAAACCTTGATGCGCGAATCAAAATGCTCACGTTCATAATTCTTGGTCATTTTACCAATCTGGGCAAAGCACCGTTTCAACTCGTCATTTGCATGCCATACCGGTTGTTCATTCAATCGTAAAATGCGGGTCAGCTCGTTGAGATCATCTTTACTGAGAATCACCCAATCAGGCCATATCCATTCCTGGTGCGGCTGCCGAACACCAAGATCAATAATAAACCAATGCAACTTACACAAACCAATAGTTGGATCTCCTAGTTTATGTAGAATCCAGGGGCGTGTAATGGTCAGGGTGTTGGGAGTCAGCGTGTATTGCCGATCGTTTAACTCAAAACAAAGATTTCCAGTTTCAAGTAAGCAAAGTTCAATGCCTTCGTTCCGATGCCAGTCGAGTCCCCAGTTCTGCATTTTTTCAGAATTCCAGTAGCCAATCGATTTGATTCCTTTTAGTTCATCTTTTTTCAAGGGATAACCAGGATACGTCCCTCTCGCCAAGACATGCATTTCGACTTGCCCATTATGCCATGCACTGGCCAGTGGAGTACACGAGTCTGGATAGTAAATTTCCTCTTTAGCACATGCGTTTTTTTCAGTTGCGGTCATATCCAGATGTCTTGAGCTTGCATTATATTTCACTGAAAAATAGTTAAATATTTCGAAGTTTCTAATATCTATTTTTGTTAATGGATTAATAACATCATTTCAAGAGCTTAAGCCGATGATAAAACAGAAGCATGTCCTCATTCTGATTTTTTTCCTGTTTTCTTTTTCTGGAAAGGCAGTTGCGATTGCGAAATCGCCTATGCGAATTTTGCTGATAAGTGGGAAAAACAATCATGAATGGCAAAAAACCAATCCCTGCTTTGAGCAGATCATGGAAGAGAATGGGTACTACAAGGTTGATTTGACCGAAAGGTCGGATACTCAGGAAAGTGTCGATCTTAAAAAATATGATGTCCTGGCCAGTAACTGGAATGCTTTCCCGGAAACGACACGACAGTGGGGTGGGATAGCCGAAAAAGCCATTCTGGACTTTGTAAACAGAGGCGGCGGTTTTGTGCTTTTTCATTCAGCCAGCGCCGCACATTACAATTGGCCCGAATACCAGAACATGGTTGGGGCAACCTGGGGGAAGAACACGCGGCATGGAAAGATTACCTCTTTCGAGGTGAAAATAGAGGACACAAACCATCCGGTTACCAAAGGAATGTCTAACTTCATCATTGCGGATGAATTATGGGTAGAAATGGATCGACAAGAAGGAAATCATCTTATTTGTTCCGCATTTTCAACCCCCGAAAATAGCGGTCGGGCCATGGATGAACCAATTGCCATTTGCCGAAAACAAGGGAAAGGTCGCTGTTTTTATCTGGTTCTGGGGCACAATGTAGTTGCCATGCAGAATCTGGGATGGAAAACCTTGATGCTTCGAGGAGCAGAGTGGGCAGCAAGCGGAAAAGTAACGATTCCCGTTCCAGATGAGTTGAAGGCGAACTGATGCTGACAACTTAATGACAGTATCAAAAAGCTAGCAACTTTAAATACTATTAAAATAACTCCAAAAAACTAAAACATATGGCAATCAAAGTAGGATGTTTTGCATTAATCAATCCATTTAGTACGCTTGAAGCGCAACTGGATCAAATCAAACAATGGGGCTTTAGTTGTGGCGATTTAACCGATAGTTCAGATGGCGCCTGTCTGGGTGTAGAATATGGTTTTACGGCCTTAGCAAGTCTGGACTCCAACCCTTTCGACGTGAAACGTATGTTTGAAAGTCGCAGTCTGGAACTTTCGAGCATTTGCGCCCACGCCAATTTACTCGACCCAACATCACCTTCGCGTTATGGAACAGCCCAAATTATTAAAGCTGTTAAGCTGGCTGGAGCCATTGGCATAAAACATGTAATAACGGCCGAAGGTGATCCGAAAACACCTTTTGGCAAAAACATGACCACTTCAGAAGCTATTTTTTCAATCGCGGAGAAATTGTACGAACCGCTTCGGTTTGCTGAAGATTATGGCGTAAAAATATTGATTGAGCCACATGGTCATATTACTGATTCAGTTAAATTGCTGGGTGATGTATTGGATAAATGTAACTCAGAAGCGCTAGGAATTAACCTTGATACTGGAAACCTTTGGCTGGGTGGCGGTGATTCGCTGGAGATGATCGAAAAACTCGGTTCGAAAATCGAGCATGTTCACTGGAAAGATCTTCCTGCAGAAATGATTGAAAAACGAGGGACTCAATTTGGCTGTGGTATGTCTACAACAGCTCTGGGTGATGGAGTTATTGATATCAAAGCTATCTTCAATGCATTGATAAACGCGGGATTTGATGGTTATTCTACGCTTGAAATCGCGGGCGAAGAAGCAGTTCTGAAAAGCTTTGAGTTTTTGAAGAAACTTGGTGCAAGTTAATTATCTGATAAATAAGTTATGAAAGAAAATATTTCAAGAAGAAATTTCATTCGCAATACAGGTCTTATTACAGCAGGAGGTTTGGTTATTCCATCGGTATTGAGCTCGTGCATTAAAACCAGTTCCCCGAACGATAAAATTAATGTTGCCATGATTGGTGTCGGCGGAAGAGGCTCAAATCATGTGGTATACATGCTCGAACTGGCCAGACAAGCTCAAATTGTTGCTGTTTGCGATCCATTTGAAAATCGGAGAAATACAATTACGCAGAAAATCAATGCGTTTTATGCCAAACAAAAGGGCTTAGCCAGTTACGATGGATGTGTGGCTTATAACAATTTTCAGGAAGTGCTTACTCGTGAAGATGTAGATGCTGTGGTAATTGCCACTCCCGATCATTGGCACGTTCCTATTGCGTTAGCTGCGGCTCAGGCTGGCAAACATATCTATCTGGAAAAACCTCTTGCATTGTCCATTCAGGACGGACAGAAATTACGAAAACTGGTTCAGGAGAAAAAGGTGGTTTTTCAGTATGGAACCCAACAACGATCAGATTCAAAATTCAGATTGGCCTGCGAACTAACCCGAAATGAAGTAATCGGGAAACTTGAAAAAATCGATGTTTGGTGTGATGGCGGAAGCGAACAATTTGCCCCCATAAAAACAGATGTTGTTCCTGCCGGATTTGATTACGATTTATGGCAGGGTCCGGCAATGGAACACCCTTTCTCCAATGAACGTGTTTCGAACCTGGGAGCCTGGTTTATTTACGATTACGCCATTGGCTTTGTTGCTGGTTGGGGAGCCCACCCTTTGGATATTGCTCAATGGGGAAACAACAGCGATGAAAGTGGCCCAGTTGAATATGAAGGGACAGGTAGCTTTTTCGAGACCGATAATTTATTTAACACGATGAATTCTTGGGACATCAAAACCAAATATGCCAACGGCGTTGAAATGCATTTTTTTAGCGATGATTTTTGCAAACCAATTATTGAGCAATACCGTTCATTTTGCGGCCATGGAACCACTTTCTTTGGAACTGAAGGCTGGGTAAGTGTCGATCGTGAAGGAATTCATGCCAGCAATCCCGAAATACTGAAGCACACTTTCTCAGAGAATGATGTAAGATTGTTGAATAGCAGCAATCATACAAAAAATTTCCTTGATGCCATCATAGACAATACCCCCACGGTGAGCCCGATTGAGTCAGCAGTTCGTTCGGATACCATCAGTCATCTGTGCAATATCATGGTACGCTCAGGAGAAACTACTCTGAAATGGGATCCTGTTTCTGAAACAATTTTGGATGGTAATGAAAAAATGCAATCAGTCTTATCACGCTCTTCACGCAATCCCTATGGTGACATTTTAAAGAGTTAATAAACGTAAGTTTGATGTGATACACGTAAACGCTCTTTCATAAGCAGTGTAAATGAAAATACCGGAAGTTATTATTCCGGTATTTTTTATTCCTATCATCGGTATTTAGATTTCGACTAAGTCGTTTTTCAAGGCATAGATAATGACCTCTACAATGTTTTTTGCCCCTGTTTTTTCCATTAAGCTGGCTCGGTGCTTTTCTACGGTACGGTCTGAAATTGAGAGCTGATCGGCTATGATTTTGATGGGAAGACCTTTGCATGATAAGTTTAACACTTCCTGCTCTCTTTTGGAGAAGAGTGACTTGGCAACCATGGTTGAACTGCTATGCTGGTGCGATGTGGAAGCAGCAGATTCGTCAAAAGCTAGGTGTAGCTTATTGGCGAGGGTGCCTGAGATGTAAACTTTTTCTTCTTCCAGAATGTTGACGAGCTTTTTATATTCAAGCTGAGCCGATTCTCCCTGCTGTTCCTGGCGTGCCAACAACCCAATTAAAAGAGTGAAGCCATTGTATTTTTGGCTAGGAGAAACATGTAAAACAAATTTATCTTTATTGCCCGATGATGTTTTAAGCTCAATTTCTTCATGAAAGTTGCCACTCAGTCCATTGGCACATTTCATGATTTTTTTTTCGATTTTATGGTAATGCTTGGCACTAACCAGTTGATCGAAGGTGATTTTTTTTACTTCAGCCTCCGATAATCCTGTAAGGTCTAGAAATGCTTGGTTGGTTTCATAAATTGTTTCGCCATCAAAAACAAAAACCCCATTGGGTGATAGGTTTAGAAGCGCTTTATAGTCATTTTTACCAATGTTAACCAGTTTCTCGTATTTTTCAATTCGAACTTTGACTGACTTTAGAAGATCTTGATTGTCAAAAGGTTTTACGATATAGTCGTCAACCCCTAGTTCAAGGCCAAAGCGGATGTCGTTTAATTCGGATTTTCCTGTAATAAAAATGAATGGAATTCGACTGGTTAGCAGGCTGTCCTTGAGTATATTGTATACCTGATACCCATCAATGGGTTTCATATTAATGTCACACAGGATTAAGTCGGGGCAGTATTCATAAGCTTTTTGAATGCCTTCCGCGCCAGATCCGGCCAGATCGACCTGGTAATTGTTGAGCATTAAAACATTCCGTAGAGTCTTACTCAAAGCTAAATCATCTTCAATAATCAATATCTTCTTAGCGTTCATCTGACAGAATTTTTAGTTTGACTGTTGTCCCTTTTGAAAGAGTACTATCAATCGTTATTTCTCCATTTAAACAGTCGGCTGCTTTTTTGGCGACAGATAGACCCAGTCCTGTTCCACTCAGCATTTTTACATTTTCACATCGGTAAAAGGGCATGAAAATGAATTCGAGTTGATCTGTTGGGATTCCAACTCCCTGGTCTTCAATTTCGATATTTAAATGGTTATTTTCATTGGAAAGCTTAAGGGTGATTTCCTTAGTTGAAAACTTATAAGCGTTGCTTAGTAGGTTCGTAATAATTTTAGCCAACAAAGCTTCATCAGTCTTGAAAAAAAACTGCTTTGAATGGCTGAGCACTTTGATCCTGTTCGACTTATAGAAGCAGGTCTTTTTCGACGCTAAAACATTTGAAATTAATTGACTGATATCAACTTTTTGGCGATTTTGTTTGAGTTCGTTTTTGTTTGATAGATTTATGAAATGGATATCATCAAGAAATTTAGTTACTGCTGTTAAAGCCTCTTCACAAAGTTGAAATGTTTCTTCACGCACAGTTGGCTCCAAGCTATGATTGCTAGTCTTCAGTAATTGAAGGTTAGAGCTTAGAATCGTAAGCGGAGTCCTTAATTCATGTGATAAGGAACTTATAATTTGACCTATATTCTGATCTGAAGAATATTCCATAATTATACTGTAATCTTAGCTAATTCTTTTCTTGTGCTGTGGACAAACTACTCCTATGGAACTAGAATATCCTCTACAAGTTAAAACATATTAGTTTGTAATTAGTAATATTTATTGACTTATTTCATGAACTGATTGTTTCAATTCCCCAAAATGCTTGTTTGGCCTATGAACTAAAAAAATGAGGCTCTTTGGAGTACTCTTTTTTATCTAAGTTTAGAAATCATTTATGTAAACACAGAGTGGCTGAATATGTTCGAATAATTAAGGATTTAGGAGTGTTATTGGATGGTTAATTGTTTGTCAAAGTCTAAGAGGGTTTTGTTAATTGGCTGCGTCCTGAGCATATCTAATTGCATGAGCTTGCTTTAAACTTAGATGCAGTGCTTTGGAATCAGGGAGACTCGATAGAAAGAATGGAACGTTTGAATATCGATGGTCTTCACTACCTTTAATCTTTTTTTTGCTAATTGTCGCCTAATGAATAATTAAAGTTAAGCTGTGCGATCTCTGCAGAAAAAAGGGCTGAGCTTAGTTGGATTTTTTGGGTGATCAGTTCTTTTTTTATAAAAGTGTTCTGTTTCTCTGTGCGTTGAAAGTCTTTTAGGTTTTGTTTAAGCGATGATCCGATGGCTTAAAGTGATTTTTTCAATGATGAGTCTCTGATTATAAGCTCACTGGGTAGTGTTATCGTTTGGTAGATCCCCTGTCCTCCCTTGTTCTCAATTTCATTGATAATTATTTCTGCTGCTTTCTTTCCCATTTCTTGAGCCGGCTGCTTAAGGGTGGATATAGACGGGGTGACTACTTCTGAGAAGGGCTCATTACTGAACCCAACGATCCCAAAATCTTCTGGAATGCGAATACCTTGTGATTTTAGGTAGATAGTCATACTTAAGGCTGAGGTGTCGTTGCCACAGAAAACGGCATCTGGTGGGGTATCCAAGTTGAGTAGCTGCTTAATGGCTTGCTGGCCGTCCATGCGGGTTAGTCGGTTACAGATAATTAACTCATCTTCTACGCGGCGGTTATTCTTTTTCAGAGCTGCTTTGTAGCCATCCATTCGATCCTGATAGGTGTTGAGTGCCGTTGGGCCGGCAAGATGGGCTATTCGTTTATAGCCCTGATCAATTAAATGTTGAGTTGCTTTAAACCCACATGAAAAGTCATCAATGACAATTTTATTTGCTTTAAGATCAGGAGCTACCCGGTCAAAAAAGACCAAAGGAATATTCTTATTTGTGAAAATCTGAAAGTGATCGAACTCATTGGTTTGCATGCTGAGCGAGGTAATTAGACCATCTACTCGGTTGGAGAACATCGCATGCACAATCTTTTTCTCTTTTTCCAGCAAATCTTTTGATTGAGAGATAATAACATTATAACCTGCTTCAAACGCAACATCTTCGACACCACTTATAAACGTGGAAAAGAAATGTCGGTTAATTAGTGGTACAACGATCCCAATAGTGTGGGTTTTCTGGGTGCGCAGATTCGATGCGATGGTGTTGGGTTGATAGCCAAGTTTAAGAGCGAGTGCTTTAATTTTGTCTTTTGTGGCTTGGCTAATCCGAGGGTTATCATTTAGTGCTCGGGATACCGTTGACGCAGAAATATTGAGTTCCCGTGCAATATCGTGAATGGTGATCGATGTTTTTTTTTCCATTTTTTTTTTCAGAATCGAATAAGAATCAGCTGGCCATTTTGCATGGTCTGCAATTAGGGTACAAATATGATAATTATTTTTCAAATAAAATGAAAATAGCGCGCAATCGATTGCATTTTTACTCTATTTGTAATAGATTTGTAGCTCTAAAACGATCTAAAAATAAACAGATGAAAATGAAGTATTTGGTTTTTGCTGGCTTGGCGTTTTTTCTTTTTCAGGCATGTTCTCTAAGAAAAACGGCAGATAATGGCTTGGAGCAACGGCTTTCTGACCAATTGAATGTGTTGGTGCAAGCAACCGATGATTCGGAGAAGTTGCCCCGATCATGGACTGAAGAGGACGGATACAAAATGATTGGGATCCGAGACTGGTGTAGCGGCTTCCCGGCTGGAATGTATTGGTATATGTATGATTTGAACAATGATGCCCAATGGAAAAATACAGCCATCAGAGCAACGGAGAAGTTGGATGGTGTGCAATATTACACGGGAACTCATGACTTGGGATTCATGGTGTTTTGCAGCTATGGAAATGCTTATCGACTGACTGGCGACGAAGCGTATAAAGAAGTTATTCTACAAGGCGCTAAAAGTTTGGCCTCACGTTTTAATCCAGTTACAGGAACTATTCGTTCTTGGGATTGGGGTAAATGGCAATTTCCTGTTATCATTGACAATATGATGAACCTGGAGATGTTGTTTTGGGCATCAAAAGTTTCTGGCGATAGTCGTTTCCGGGATATGGCAGTAACCCATGCTAACACTACGCTGGAGAATCATTTCCGGGAAGATATGAGTTCATACCACGTGGTTAGCTACGATACCATTACCGGGCAAGTTGAGCGCAAACAGACTCACCAGGGATACAGTGACGATTCAGCCTGGGCTCGAGGACAATCCTGGGGATTATATGGTTATGTTGTTTGTTATCGGGAGACAGGCGATCCGAAATATTTGAAGGCAGCAGAAGATATTGCCGCATTTATTATTCCCAATTTACCAGACGACTTGATCCCATACTGGGACTATAACGATCCTAAAATTCCAAACAGTGAAAGGGATGCTTCAGCGGCAGCTTTAGTGGCTTCGGCATTCTATGAGCTAGGTACGATGGTCGCGGATGGCCAACACTATTTTGATTTGGCCGATCAAATCGTGGAAAAGCTTTCCTCTCCGGCTTACTTGGCTGAAGGCGGTGCCAATGGAGGATTTTTGCTGAAACACTGTGTTGGGCATTTGCCAGGTAATTCAGAAATCAATGTTCCTTTGAATTATGCTGATTATTACTATCTAGAAGCAATTAAGCGGAAACATGAATTAAAAAAATAAGAGAATTATGACTACAAATTTTGAAGAACGTTATGCGTATCATCCGGATGATTTTAAAGCGTATGACACGGAAAAAATCAGAAAAGAGTTCTTGGTTGAGAAAGTAATGGAAGAGGATGCCATCAATATAGTGTACTCACATATTGAGCGCTATATCGTTGGAGGAGCTGTTCCTGTTACAAAAGCACTAACACTCGGAACCGTTGATGCTCTGAAAGCAAATTATTTCTGCGAACGTCGCGAAGTAGGAATTATTAATGTTGGTGGCAAAGGAACTGTTTCGGTTGATGGGACAAAATATGTTCTTGAGTTTAAAGACGCCCTGTACATTGGAAAAGGAGCAAAGGAAGTTGCTTTTGAGTCGGAAGATTCAGCAAAACCTGCTCGTTTCTATTTTAACTCGGCACCGGCTCACAAAGAATTTCCAACCAAGCATGTGACCTTGAAAGATGCCAACGTATTGCATTTGGGCTCTCTTGAAACATCCAATGAACGAAACATCAACCAGTTGTTGATCAATACGGTTGTTGAAACTTGCCAATTGCAAATGGGAATGACCGAGCTGAAACCCGGAAGCGTTTGGAATACGATGCCTGCGCATACACACAGCCGACGAAATGAGGTTTATTTTTATTTCAATGTTCCGGAAGATCAGGCGGTTTGTCACTTCATGGGACAGCCTCAGGAAACTCGTCATTTGTGGATGAAAAACGAGCAAGCTGTAATCTCCCCGAGTTGGTCTATTCACTCCGCAGCAGGTACGAGCAATTATATCTTTATTTGGGGTATGGCCGGCGAAAACCTGGATTACACTGATATGGATGTCATTAAACCAATTGAATTAAAATGACCTTTTACAATACCCCCTTCGAGGGGTATTGTTGTCTTTCTGACAAAATACCTAGAAAATGAGAAGAAGAGACGTTTTTAAATACTTGTCATTAGCGGGACTGTTGCCCCTTAGTGGAAAAGCAACGGCTTCTGTTTTTGCGGCAGATGAGCCAACCAATCATCGCGAATATTGGGTGCATGTGTTAACCACTATTTCCTCACCATTGTTGGAATCATTAAGCAAAGGTGAATTGAAAAAGAATATGCCGGTAGAATGCAAGCCGGGAATGAAGGCGAACAGGGAAGAGGTTACTTACCTGGAAGCTTTTGGCCGGCTTTTGGCCGGCTTGGCGCCTTGGCTTGAGCTGGGGCCTGATAGCAGTCGAGAGGGACAGCAACGCAAACAGTTCATTGAGTTGGCTCAGAAGAGTCTGAAAATGGCCGTAGATCCAAATTCTCCCGACTTCATGAATTTCACCAAAGGGTATCAACCTTTGGTCGATGCTGCCTTTCTAGCACATGCAATTTTAAGAGCACCCAATGTGCTTTGGAAACAGCTAGATAAAACCACCCAGAGGCAATTGGTTGAAGCGATGAAAAGTTCAAGGGAAATTACCCCGTGGTATAATAATTGGCTTTTGTTTAGTGGCATGGTTGAGGCTTTTCTGGCTTTTGCCGGCGAAGACTGGGACCAAATGCGTGTTGATTTGACTCTCAAAAAACACATGGAGTGGTATGTTGGCGATGGGATGTATGGCGATGGTCCTGAGTTTCACTGGGACTACTACAACAGCTATGTCATTCAGCCTATGATGGTCGATATTTTAGCGGAGGTCGTCAAGCATAACAAGCGCTATGAATCCACCTATGAGACTGTTTTGAAGCGAGCTACCCGTTATGCGGCTATCCAGGAAAAGTTGATTTCTCCGGAAGGAACTTTCCCTGCAATTGGCCGGTCTTTACCCTACCGTTTTGGAGCTTTTCAACATTTGTCGCAAATGGCTCTTCAACACCATTTGCCCGAGTCCATTAAGCCGGCTCAGGTGCGTTGTGGTCTCACTGCCGTTATTAAACGCATGTTTGAAGCCGATGGTGTTTTTGATGCCAATGGCTGGCTGAAAATCGGTTTTGTCGGACATCAACCGGATATTGCTGAAAGTTATCTTTCAACCGGAAGCTTATACCTGTGTTCGGTTGGTCTGTTGGCCCTTGGTCTTCCGGAAGATGATCCGTTTTGGGCTGGCCCTGAAACAGACTGGACTGCCAAAACAATTTGGGGAGGAACAAATTTCCCGGCTGACCATGCATTGAAGAATTAATAAACAAGACATTCAAATACAATTGAAATGAACGAATTATTTGATTTAACAGGGAAAGTGGCCCTGATTACCGGAGGAACTCACGGAATTGGGATGGCTATTGGCAAGGTTATGGGAAAAGCCGGGGCAAAAATCTGTGTTAACGACTTGTCAGGCGATAAGCTGGAGAGCTGTCGTGCAGAATATAAAAAAGAAGGCATCGATGTATTTGCCTTAAAATTTGACGTGACCAGTGAAGAAGATGTTGATCGCGGAATCTCTGAAATTGAAAAGGAAGTTGGTGAGATTGATATCCTGGTAAACAATGCCGGAATCATTAAGCGAATTCCTATTTTGGATATGGCTATTGCTGACTACAAACAGGTGATTGATGTGGATTTGGTTGCTCCTTTGATTGTTGCGAAGCGTGTAGCTCCTAAAATGATTGCCAAACGCAGTGGGAAAATCATCAACATGTGTTCCATGATGAGCGTTTACGGTCGTAACTCGGTTTCAGCTTATGCATCAGCCAAAGGTGGATTGAAACTGTTAACCGCGAATATGTGTTGCGAGTGGGCTAAATACAACTTACAAATCAATGGCGTTGGTCCCGGATACATAGCAACATCACAAACAGCTGCAATACGTGAGGGAGGCCATCCGTTCAACGATTTGGTGATGACCCGCACGCCGGCAGGACGCTGGGGCGAACCCGAAGATGTTGGTAATGCCGCGCTTTTCCTGGCATCGGAGGCCAGCAACTTTGTCAACGGTCAGGTGCTTTATGTTGATGGTGGAATTTTAGCCAATTTTGGCTATGTTAAAGGTGAAAACGACTTGGACTAAGGTTATGAAAAAGCTAATCTACCTATCACTTGTACTTGTTGCCGGACTTTTTTCTTGTTCAAAATCGAACAATCAACTTACGATGAAGAATGGTCTGAATGTTGATCGTCCGGATGAAACCATCCTAATTGAGCGAGTTGATCTGGAACAAAAATTCGGCAAATTTGAAGCCGGAATGGCTCCTGTTTTGATGCACAAGGGACAGCTGGTTCCAACTCAGGTCGATGATATGGATGCTGATGGCGCTTGGGATGAGTTGGTTGTCAACTTTGATTTTTTGGCCAATGAGATAATTTTACTGGATGTTGAGATCGTTTCGGCAGCTGATTATCCAGACTTTGAAAAACGGACGAACGTACGTTTGGGAATTGTTCAGGATGATCATTCCTTTAAAGAAGTGGATCAGTATTTTGCTCCTCAAGGCTTGGATGGATTTCCAACCATTGCTCAAGGTGAAAGTGTAAACTGGGAAAACGATAAAATGGGATTCCGGAATTACTTCGATTGCCGGAATGTGAAAGACCTGTTTGGAAAGCTTCAGCCTGGCTTGATCATCGATAAAATTCATACGCCGGAAATGGGGAGCTATCATGATTTAGCTGATTGGGGAATGGATGTTTTGCACTGTGGGAGCAGCCTAGGATCCGGAGGTCTGGCCTTGCTCGAAAATGATTCCCTGTTTCGGTTGGGCTCTACGGAGGTTTATGAGTACCAGAAAATTGTAGAAGGTCCAATTCGTTCGGTATTCGATCTGAAATACAAAGGGTGGGATGTCAATGGCGAACAACTCGATGCTGTTGAACGCATCTCTATTTATCCCGGAAAGTATTGGTTTCAGTCGGATGTTACGGTAACAGGATTTACGGGGCAAAAGCAGTTGGCAACGGGTATTGTTACCAGCTTATTGAAAAACGAACCTTATTCGTTTGATGCCGGTGATAAATTTTCGGCCATTGCCACACTTGACGTTCAATCGTTAAACAAAGATGAACTTGGAATGGCCGTAATGGTTCCAAAAGCTGAGATGACAAAAATTGACCGGACAACAGATATCAATTTTTTTGCGGAAGGTTACCAGACGGTGCCTGCTAAGAATTTCAGTCATGTTATTTCAGAAACTTACTACCTGGCGCAAAAGATTAAAAATAACCAGCCAGCACGGCATTACTTTTTTGCCGTCTGGGGGCTCGAAAATCCAAAATGGAAAGAAATGGACCATTTTCAAAGCTACATTAACGAAGAAGCTGAAAAGCTAAGTCATCCAATAGACATTATTATTTAGGACGGATCGTCTATCGTTAAATCCGAAGGAGTCATGGGAACATGGCTCCTTTCTTTTTGTGTTAAGATTGATTGTTCGAATTGCAGGGTGAAGGATGATTGTTATTTTTATGTTTTTTAACAGCTAAGCTCCATAACGTTGGATAGATCAGAGTGACGGGCGTTTTCGTTTGAATATGAGGTGTTTTATAAATTACAAATACCTTCCTTTATTTCAATAAATCTTTCTATCTTCCGTTAAAATATAATTGTTTATGTTGCGATTGTATTTTTTGACGTCCGATATACTCCTAAACTAACGAAGCTGAACTATGCCAAACATGGATCAAATCTTATTTTCACGGGTAAAATCTCATAATGATCAGAAGGCTTTTGAGTATATCTTCAACTCCCATTACGCTGCGCTCTGCTCTTATGCTTCCGGAATATTAGGCAATCATGAAGATGCAAAGGATATCGTTAATGATTGTTTTATGGAGTTTTGGAATAAGCGTCAATCGATTGAAATCACCAGTTCTTTAAAGTCTTATTTATACATTGCTGTCCGCAACTTGTCAATTAATCAGCTACGCAAACGGAAGCAGAAAGTGACCTTCAATTCAGAGCGTAGTTACCCTTTTTATAAGCAAGAAGAAATTTCAGATAAAATTGAGCAGCTACAGCAACTCGATAAGCTCGAAGAGCAACTGAAAGATGCTATTGAATCTTTACCACAGCAATGTCGCTATATCTTTTTTCTGAATCGGTACGAGCAGATGTCCTATAAAGCAATTGCCGAAAAGTTAAACCTATCCGTGGGCACCGTGAAGACGCAGATTGCACGTGCGCTGAAGAAGATTCGCCTTGATTTTAAAGATTTTAAGGCGGTCGATCAAATTTTCCTGTTTAATCTTGTACGCCATTTTTAAGCTTCATTGTCATAGAGATAAAGTAAGTATACGCATACCATATGATGATGAATAATTCAGAGATAGACATCCTTATATTAGACTATGTAAATGGAACGCTAAGCCAACAGCAAGAGGCCGAACTTTTTGAGTGGGTGGAGGCTTCGGCACAAAATACAGCCTACTTCAGTCACTCCATTGCCTATTTAGAACTTTCCTCGGGGGTAATGAAATCTGAACGATTTAATACCAAAAAGAATTGGAAAAAAGTAGCCTCTAAAATTAACCAGCGGACAAATCTAATAAAACTCGGAAAGGAGTTTGCTAAGATTGCTGCTGTATTTGCAATCGCCTTCGTACTCGGCTATTTTTATTTCGACCTGAACCCGACAACTGAAACCCAGGAATTACATGCTGATTATATTATAACTGAAGTGCCCTATGGTAGTAGGTCGGTAGTGACTTTGCCCGATGGATCGCGCGTATGGATTAATGCGGGCAGCTCCATGAGTTACCCGGTTACCTTCGATGAAAACCAACGAACGGTTTGGTTGGCGGGAGAAGCGTTCTTCGATGTGGTAACGAATAAAGATCGACCCTTCTTTGTTGAAGCATTGGGTGTGAAAGTGAAGGCCACCGGTACGCGTTTCAATGTAAGGGCTTATGGCGATGAAGAATTTATTGAAACAATTTTGATTGAGGGAGAAGTGACTGTTAATCGCTCCGTGTCGCCGCAAAAACAAGATCTGCTTTTAAAGCCCAATCAAAGACTAACCATTTTCAAAGATAAAGGACATACGATGGCTGACCAGAATTTGGCGGGTCAATCGATGGAAAAACACATCGAATACTTTGCTGAAACTCCATTGAAGATCGAAAAGGCGGTATTAACCTCTGAAGCGAGAACAGACATTTATACCTCGTGGAAAGAAAAGGAATGGGTGATTTATAAAGAAAAGTTTGGCTCACTCATGAAGAAGCTTGAAAAGCGGTATGATGTAAGCATCAACATAAAAGATTCTTCGTTATACGATTTGGCCTATAGTGGCACCTTGATGGATGAAAATCTGAAAGAAGTATTGGATGTGCTTAGCATCACATCACCAATTAATTATACACTTGACAATAAAAATGTAAGCATATGGTATAACCCTAAATTTTAGTAAAATAACAAACTATCAAAAAAGAGTAACAGGATGGTACCAGCACCCTGCTACTCTATTAAACAACAGCATACGTAAGTATGTATCGTCTAACTAATTATTTGTAAAACTATGAAAAAAAAACAGTTCTTTGAATCCCCCGGGGATCAATTGAAAAAACTTTTTCTATTTATGAAACTAACAGCCTTTTTTTTACTGCTGGGATTAGTTCAGGTTAGTGCGGGAGTATACTCTCAAAATACCAAGCTTAACCTGGAGATCAAAAATCAATCATTACGTTCTGTATTGAACGTCATTGAACAATCAAGTAGTTTCCGGTTTTTTTACTCGGAAGATGTTTTATCCTTGGATGAAATGGTCAATATCGATGTCCGTAATAAGGAGATTGATGACATTCTCAATGAACTTTTCTCAGGGAAGAATATGACCTACAGTGTTCAGAATAACAATCTTATCGTTCTTAAACCGATGAAGCTTAGCCAAGGCGAACGGGTGATAACCGGTACGGTTAAGGGGGATGATGGCATGCCCATTCCCGGAGTATCGATTGTTTTGGAAGGAACCACGAGTGGAACAATTACCGATCTTGATGGTCTTTTTACCCTTAATGTTCCAGAAGGCGCTACGGCCATTACGGTGTCGTATATTGGGATGAGGACCGAAACGATTACACTTGGCAATCAGGCCTCTTTTCAAATTGTATTAGAGCCCGACGTGATTGGCGTTGATGAAGTGGTTGTGGTGGGCTATGGTACCCAACAGAAAAAAACACTAACCGGAGCTGTTTCATCGGTTGATGAAACGGAATTGCGCTCGGTTCCGGCAGCCAGTGCCGCAGCCAAATTGCAAGGACGCGTGGCTGGGGTGACAATCACCAATGACAATACCCCCGGTGGAGAGTCTATGGTTCGGATCCGGGGAATTGGCTCGGTCAACAACAACGATCCTTTATACATTATTGATGGAGTACCAACTTCAGGAGGCTTAAGTAAAATCAATCCAAACGACATTGAGTCCATGTCTGTATTGAAGGATGCTTCCTCTTCGGCCATTTATGGGGTGCGCGCTGCCAATGGTGTGATTTTGGTAACCACCAAACGTGGTAAAGCCGGGAAACCAACTCTTCGTTTTGATGCCCGCTATGGAATTCAGCGGACAATAAACAGCCTGGATTTATTAAATTCTAGGGAGTATGGTGATTTGCTATGGCTTGAAAGTAAAAACCTGGGGTTGAACGTTGGCGACGAGGGGTGGGGAAACTCACAGTATGGCTATGGGGCAGAACCGGTTATTCCTGATTATATAATTCCTGAAGGCGCGATGGAAGGCGAAGTTAATGAGAGTGACTACAGTTATCCCAGTCCTTATAATGGAATCACCCGAGCCAATAAAGAGGGAACCGATTGGTACGATGAGATTCTTGATCCTGCTCCCATTCAGGAGTATAACCTTTCAGTGTCTGGTGGAACAGAAAAAGGGAAATACGCTTTCTCTGGGGGGTATATGAGCCAGGACGGAGTCGTTATACATACCGGTTTTGAGCGTTTCTCTTTACGTTCAAATGCCGATACAAAAATTACGGATTGGCTTGAAGTAGGGGAGAGCCTGGGCGTTTCCTATACCGACAGAACAGGACAAGGAACGAACAACGATGAAGGTAACTCTATTTCTTTTGCTTACCGGATGCAACCTCTTATTCCAGTTCGTGATATTGCCGGAAATTTTGCCGGAACACAGGCCAAAACAATGGGTAACGGAGCCAACCCGGTAGCCATTCTTACCAGAGATAAAGATGACTATTACCGCGACCTACGCGTTCTGGCCAATGCCTACGCACAGGTTAATTTACTTTCAGGCTTAAAATTGAAAACATTGATTGGAGCTGATTACACCAGTACCCGCCGTCAGGATCGCACCTTGACCAACCCGGAGTTTTCGGAAGCAATTCCAACCGATATTTTATCGCAATTCTATTACGGAACATTCCAGTATAACTGGATCAACACCTTGAATTACGAAGTTTCTATTAATAATGAGCACAATTTCAACTTCCTGTTAGGAACTGAAGCAGTAAAGTGGAATTATGATTGGTTCCAGGGTAGTCGTTCAACATTTGCGAGTACTGACTTGGATTACATGGTTTTGGACGCCGGTGAAAAAGATCAGGTTGCCAATGGATCGTTCGATGAGTGGTCTACCTTCTCCTATTTTGGTCGTATTAATTACAACTACATGGGAAAATATTTAGCTGAAGTGGTCTTGCGTCGCGATGCTTCTTCTCGTTTCTCCGAAGATAACCGTTGGGGAACCTTTCCGGCTTTCTCTGTAGGATGGCGTCTTTCAGAGGAAGATTTCATGAGTAATACGAGCTGGATTGATAACATGAAACTTCGTTTTGGATGGGGTAAAAACGGAAATGATAATGTTGGTGGTTACTACAATGCCTACACCACCTACCGGGTATACAATGGCGAATCGTACTACAGTTTGTCAGGTTCAAACTCGGCTACCGATGCAGGTATTCACAAATACAAGTTGGGTAATCCCGATGGAAAATGGGAAGCCAGTGTAACAACCAACTTGGGAATTGATGTGACCATGTTTAACAAGCTGGAGGTCAACCTGGATATTTACAAACGGGTAACAACCGATATGCTCTATAACCAGAGTTTACCTTATACTTATGGTCGTTTGGAATTACCTGCGGTAAATATTGGTGAGATGCAAAACAAGGGATTTGACCTGATGGTTTCCTACCGCGAAAAGATTGGCAGAGACCTTAAACTGAATCTTCGGGCCAATATTTCGCATTACAAGAACGAGATTGTTAAGCTGAACGAAAACCCGAATGAGATTTTGTACGGCCCTTCCTTACGTCAAAATACCTATACAGCCAGTATGACAGGCGAGCCAATTTCGTCTTTCTATGGCTATGTTGTTGATGGTATCTTTAATTCATGGGATGAAGTATATGATCATGTGCCTTATAATTCAGAATCCTTTGATGGTGATTCATACAGCCAGCCGGGTGTGTTTAAATACCGGGACATTAGCGGCGATGGTAAGATTGACGCGGCTGACAGAACAGTTATTGGAAGTCCACACCCTGACTTCACTTATGGAATCAACATTGACCTGGAATACAAGAACTGGGATATGACCATGTTCTTCCAGGGATCGCAAGGTAATGACCTGATTAACTACGTGAATCGTTGGATCATGTTTAATAACTTCTCCGGGAACCGTGGAAAAGCACGCTTGTACGAGTCATGGACTGAAGAGCGTTACGCCGCAGGTGCTAAAATTACACAGCCCATTGCCTTGCGCGATGATGCCGCTATGCAAAAGAACTCCAGCTTCTTTATCGAGGATGGTTCTTATTTCAGAATGAAAGATTTACAAATTGGTTATAGTCTGCCTAGCTCGCTGATTAGTAAAGCAGGTATTGAAAGTTTAAGACTTTATATTCAGGCAACCAATTTATTTACCATCACGGATTACAGCGGTTTAGATCCTGAACTTTCAAACCCGGACTCCAACCCCGATCGTTTGATGGGTGTTGATGAAGGCGTTTATCCAACTTCCCGAATCTTCATGTTTGGTGTTAATTTGAACTTGTAATCACTTAAAAATGAAAAGACATATGAAAAAGATATTATTTCTATCCTTCATCTTTGTGGCAGGACTGATTTCGTCCTGCACCAATGACTGGTTTGAGATAAAACCTAAGGGACAAGGATCTCCAACAACTTTAACCAGTAAAACAGGAATTGAGTATTTGTTGACAGGAACCTATGCTGTTGTTGACGGAACACATTTGCCTACCGATGGTGCGGTTTGGGCCAGTGCTGTTTCAAACTGGGTATGGGGGAGTGTTGCTTCCGACGATGCCTATAAAGGATCAGATTATGGCGACCAGGCAACCATCAACCCCGTAGAGGCGTTTACTGCGGATGCGGATAATGGCTATGTGGCCAACCATTGGCAGGGCTTATTCGATGGTGTTATTCGTGCCAACGATGTGCTTCGGTATTTGCCGGGAACCGAAGATATGAATGAAACGGAGAAATTGCAGGCTGAGGCTCAGGCAAAATTTCTACGTGCCCATTTCTATGTTGAACTGACGATGGTTCACGGTCAGGTGCCGTACATTGATGAAAATACCGAAACGCCAAAAACAGTAGTAAACGATCATGTCCTTTGGCCCGAAATTGAAACTGACATGAAATTCGCTGCCAGCAATTTGCCGGAGTCCTGGAACGATGCTGGACGGGCTACTAAGTGGGCTGCTAAAACCTACCTGGCTCGCATTTATTTACTGCAAGGGAAATATGATGAGGCCTTACCGCTTTTGGATGATGTTTACACCAACGGGCCTTTCGATCTCATGGAAAGCTATGAGCAGAACTACCTGATTGAATTTAATAACAACAAGGAGTCGATCTTCGAAATTCAATATGCAACCAACGACGGTGCGTCGGGGTCGCCTAATGGTGGCTGGGGCGATGCTTTAAACTTTCCTCATGGGGTTGCCGGCATGGGAACCTGCTGTGGTTTTTTTCAGCCTACTCATAGCTTGGTAAGTGCTTACCGCGTGGGCGATGATGGCTTGCCACTGCTGGATGATACCTATACGGCCGACGATATGCTTCCTTACGATACCGATATCACGAAAGATGAAGATGTGATGTACGAGGGGCTTGTTGACCCGCGCCTGGATCATACGGTTGGACGTCCGGGAGTTCCGTTTTTGGATTGGGGAATTCATGTTGGTTATGGTTGGATTCGTGATCCCAGCAATGGCGGACCTTATTTGTATAAGAAAAATATGTTCAAACAATCTGAAAAAGGATTGGCTACCACTACCGGTTGGGCAACGGGTGTTAATCCCAATAACTTCCGTAAGTTCCGTTTAGGGCATGTTATTCTTTGGCTGGCCGAATGCGAAGCCCAGGTTGGTTCGCTTGACCGTGCAACTGATTTGGTCAATGAAATTCGTAGCCGGGCTAAAGACTCCAATGTGGTTACGTTTGCTGATGGAACTCCTGCTGCCAATTACATGGTTGAAACTTATGATGATACTTTTGAATCGAAAGAATTTGCCATGAAAGCCATTCAGCATGAAACCCGACTGGAGTTTGCTATGGAAGGACTACGCTTTTTCGACCTGGTACGTTGGGGCATTGCAGCTGATGTGATGAATAACTACCTGAGTGTGGAAGGAACTAAAATGACGCATCTGTCAGGTAAAAGCTTTACGGCAGGAAAACATGAGCGTTGGCCAATTCCACAAACCCAGCGCGACTTGTCGGTTGACGAAACCGGAACGACTGTGTTAGAACAAACCCCTGGATACTAACCGAATCAATATTAGAATTAAACGAGTTGCTCACGGGCAACTCGTTTATTGGTTTTTAGTAGAAATAATACATCAATGAAACAGGATTCTTCACCCATGAAAAAAAACGTATTTCGAAATCACTTGCTTTTATTCGCACTGGGAGCTTTGCTTTGGGGGTGCAGTGGGCAGCAAGCCAATCGGGGCGAGACCAAAATGCTGGAAATAACGGATTCGGCCAATGAAGACGTTATTTATGAGCTGGGGGCAATAGCTGTTGGGCAGGAGAAGGAATTGGTGCTCACCCTGAAAAATATGGCGGACAAGCCAGTTATAATCAATGAAGTTCGGATATTTTGTGGATGTACGATTCCTGAATTACAGCCGGAGCCGATTCTTCCTCAGGCGTCTTCAGACTTGAAAATTCGATATATTGCTGATCATCTGGGGGTGTTCAGTAAGTCGGTTCGAGTCTATCTGAGTAATCAGAAAGACGCATTTGATGTGAAGTTTACGGGGGAGGTTACGCAAACGCTTCAGTAACTCAAAAACTCCGGTAAATAAGACCGGCCATAACGGCGGGCGAAAGAGTTGTCAGCAAAGGCAACTCTTTTTTTGTTTGCTCGATACATCGACAAATGGATATGCAACAAAAAACTGTACGGCTAGTTAAGAGTTACGCTGCTATTCTTTGATTATTATTTAGTTGTTCAAATTCGTTTATTGTTTTGTACCCTAAAGCCGAATGCCTTCTTCGTTTGTTGTACCAGGTTTCGATCCACCGAAACAAGGATAATTGGGCTTATTCCTGATCGAGAAAGCTCCGTTGATAGACCAACTCCACTTTTATCGTTTTAAAGAAGCTTTCGGCTACTGCATTGTCCCAGCAGTTACCTTTACGGCTCATACTGCGGGCAACCAGCTGCTCGCGTTCCAATAGATTGGTGAAAGCATTGCAGGCATACTGGATACCACGGTCTGAATGAAAGATTAGTTCATTCGTAATCAAACGATTCTTTACGGCCATTCTCCATGCAGGAATCGTTGTTTCTTTCGCACGCATGCCTTTGCTCATCGCCCAGCCAATCACTTTACGATCAAACAAATCAATAATGACAGTCAAGTACATCCAGTCTTTGTTGGTTCTGATATAGGTAATATCGGAAACCCAAACTTTGGCAGGGGCAGAAACCGAAAAGTTCTGGTTTAACAGGTTGGGAGCGATCGGATAGTTGTGCCTGGTGTCGGTTGTCGCTTTGAACTTTCGCTTCCGCTTGGCTTGCAGTCCTGCAGCGTTCATAATTCGGGCCGTGTGAGGACGTGACACCTTGTGTCCTAAGGCGCGAAGTTCTTCGCTCATCCGCGGGCTTCCATAGCTTTGACCACTATCCTGAAAAATCCGTTTAATTTCGACCAATAACTTTTGGTTTTCATTCCAGCGGCCTGAGTCTTTGTTCTGAAGCCAGTGGTAATAACCGCTTTTACTTACTTTGAATACTTTACACATCATCCGGGTAGAAAACCGGTTGCGGTGATCACTTATAAATTGCTAGATTTCCCATCGTTCACGGAGAAGATGCTGATTGCCTTTTTTAGGATATCGCGTTCCATTCTGGCTGCTCGAAGCTCTTTCTGTAAGCGGGCATTTTCTCGCTCCAAATCCGTCATCTTCGGATTCCCGTAACCTGGAAAACTATTGTCTTTATATTGACTAAATTCCTTACGCCACCGATAAAGTAATGCTCGGTCGATTCCCAGTTCATCTGCAATCTCGCTGGCATTCCCTCTCGCATAGGATAGCTCTACGGCTTTTTTCTTAAATTCTTTGTCAAACTTCTTTCTCATAGGACTCATAATGTAGGTGAATAAAATAATACTTAACCTACCGTCCAATCAAATGTAGCAACTTCACTCTTTTGTAAGCTGAAGTTTCGGCATGTGTGTTGGAGATTGCACATGTGCTATTTGTGTGTCGGTTTTTTAGCATGAAACCTAATACAAGTATTAGCTGGATGTGTTTTTGTTAGTAAAAATGCTGGATGTGCGAGGGTGGAGTTTGTAGGATTGTTTTCTCATTGGTTTTTTCGTTTTTAGCTTTCCCTGCTCAATTTACAAAACGTTACAAAATGCATGCATGAATAAACGCATGTTATTCTCGTTCTAAACAACTGATAGCTTTTACTTCCGAGCCGTCGCAATGAGTAAGCTCATTATACTTTGCGGCCTAAGGCAGCAGATGGGGTCAGCCTAGTCGTCGTGTATCTTGCTCCGTACCAAGTCCGGTAATTCCACGTTTTTTCTACGTTAATTCAAAGTATCTTCTGTGTTTTTGAATACAGAAGCAATACAGAAGATACCCAGAAGCAACGCAGAAGATCCGGACTTGAACCGAAGACGATTCTGGCTGGAAAAAAAGCAATAGAAGAAATGAACAGACGAATGAACGAACCGATCACTGAGATCAGACAAGGGTTAAATTCTCCACTTCACGGCAGGTGAAAAGCGCGTTGGTCGAAAATTTGGCCCGGGCCAGCGAGAGCCTGGCGGGTAGAAGGATGAAATTTTTAGGATTTTTCTTTGTTTCCCTGCCCGTTCGGCAGGCGGGCGTTTCTTTTCATCGGAAAAGAAATGAAAGGAGCCGACTGATTTCGTTGCGGTACATGTCTGCTCTGGAGCCTTTCCAAGAAGAGCGATTGCACCTTTTTTATATCTGTTCTGTTTCCCCTGGCTGCTTGCTTTAGCCCCGTTGGGGCGAAGGAAACCGGCGTCTTCAAGCGCCATCCTAAAAGGAACAGATTCTGAAACGAGTTCAGGACGACGCTCAAAACGGATCACCGAGGGTACGAGGACACGAACAGATGAACGCACGAACCGATTACCAGCAATACCTAAGTCCTCCACTTCATCGGTAGGTGAAAAGCGTCGTCGGCCTTGGTCTTTTTCGTTCTTTTAGTTTCAGCACAAGGGACCGATTTGAAGGCAGATGCCGGATTTCTCAGGCTTTTTTTGTAGTTTCGGTTTTAATTTTGAGATCGAGTGCCCGGCTCCCGGGCTTTGAATAAGCTTATTGGTATGGTATTAAATTACATATGGATCGGATTTTTTCTGGTGGCCTTTGTGGTTGCTCTTATTCGCGTGTTGGGCTATTTGTTTCGCGATTTTTTTGCCGATGCGCTGGGCATCATTTTCACGGAAGTTGACCTGCATGTTTTTAAGGATATGGTTGATGCTTCTTTTTCGATGGCAACGGCCAGTGTCGACCTGATTATTGCGTTAATAGGAGTGATGGTGCTGTGGCTGGGCATCATGAAAGTAGGCGAAGATGGGGGCGCAGTCAACCTTATTGCCCGTATCTTCGGTCCGTTCTTTAACAAGCTTTTTCCGGAGCTGCCCAAAAATCATAAGTCGATTGGGGCCATGATGATGAACCTTTCGGCCAACATGCTGGGATTGGATAATGCCGCAACGCCGCTGGGACTGAAAGCCATGGAGGACCTGCAAGAGCTGAATGTGGAAAAGGACAAAGCATCGAATGCACAGATTATGTTTTTGGTTTTGAATACTTCGGGTCTGACGGTTATTCCGGTGAGTATTCTGGCTTACCGCGTGGCTGCTGAGTCGCAGATGGTATCCGTTATTTTTCTCCCCATTTTATTAGCCACCTATTTCTCTACGCTTGCGGGCTTAATATCGGTATCTATTTATCAGCGGATCAATCTTTTTAATAAAACCGTGCTTGCGTACATCGGAACGGCAACGGCCTTAATTGCCGGCTTATTGTGGTGGTTTTCTGGTTTGAATCAGGATCAAATTACGGAAGTCTCGTCGTTTGGCGGCAACCTGATCATCTTCCTGATTATTATTTCCTTTCTGTTTTTGGCTTTCCGGAAGAAGATTGATGTTTACAATTCCTTTATTACCGGAGCAAAAGATGGTTTCAATGTCGCCATCAAAATTATTCCTTACCTGGTGGCCATGCTGGTTGGCATTGGCGTATTTCGGGCATCAGGGGCCATGGATTTGGTGATCGGTGGTATTAAAGCACTTGTTTCGTTCGTTGGGCTAAACACCGATTTTGTGGATGCCTTGCCCGTTGCTTTTATGAAACCCCTGAGTGGGAGTGGGGCACGAGGCGCTATGCTCGAAATTTATAATAACCCCGGCTTTGGCCCCGACTCCTTTGCCGGCTTATTATCATCCGTATTTCAAGGATCAACCGAAACGACTTTTTATACCTTGGCTGTTTACTTTGGTGCGGTAGGAATTACAAGAACCCGCTATGCTGTTGTTTGCGGGTTAATTGCTGACCTTACCGGAATTATTGCCGCTATCCTGATCGCTTACCTATTTTTTCATTAAAGCGCGTCGTAAACAATTACCTTCTCCCATAAATCACCATATTCTTCAACGAATTTCAGGTGAGTGGGATGTACCTGGTAGGTATCCTGATCGGCTTTCGTGTCGAATGCCGCCAAGTAGGAATAGGTGAAGGAATCATCCACCACATCGCGATCCGATTGAACGGCTTTGCCGGTGTGGTAAAGCTTGATCTCCGGGATGGTGACTAATAGTTTCAGCCCTTCTTCAAAACGTTTACAGGCCGCTTCATTTTCGGGTTCTTTCAACCAAAAATAAACATGGTGTATAAAACTATCTTGTAGGCTTATTTTCATTTCGCTGGCACTGGTCTTTTTGGCAAACAGGGGGAAACTTAAAAATCCGATTCCGGCAAATGATCGTTTTAAGAAAGTACGGCGATTTTTCATGCGGCGCTGTTTTTTTATTGGTTTATAGTTGATCGGTCACTTGCTTTAGCTTAACCAGTTTGGTTAAAAGCTGTTCCAGCAAGTCGAGTTGTAACATGTTGGCACCATCCGATTTCGCAACACCTGGGTTCGGATGGGTTTCAATAAAAATACCATCAACACCAACAGCAATGGCTGCTTTAGCAATGGTTTCAATTAGCTCGGGTTTTCCTCCGGTAACGCCCGATGTTTGATTGGGCTGTTGCAGGGAGTGGGTGATGTCCATAATCACCGGGCAGTTATTTTCTTTCATGATTGGAATGCCGCGGTAGTCAACCACTAAATCCTGATAGCCAAAAGTGGTTCCACGTTCGGTTAGCATCACGTTCTCGTTGCCCGAATCGCGAACTTTGTCAACGGCAAATTTCATCGACTCAGCAGACAGGAACTGCCCTTTTTTAATGTTCACCACTTTGCCGGTTTCGGCAGCAGCAATCAATAAATCGGTTTGGCGGCACAGGAAAGCCGGAATCTGCAACACATCGACATATTGCGCCGCTAATTTTGCCTCGCTGGCCGAGTGAATATCTGTAACCGTTGGGATGTTCAATTTTTCGCCCACGGCTTTCAGAATGCTCAGCGCTTTTTCATCGCCAATACCTGTGAAGGAATCAATCCGCGAACGGTTGGCTTTGCGGTACGAACCTTTAAACACGAATGGAATCTCCAGCCGGTCGCAAATGGCGGCTATCTTTTCGGCAATATCAAAGGCCATTGGTTCTCCTTCAATAACACAAGGGCCTGCCAGTAAGAGAAAATTTTTGCCGGCATGTTTCAGTTTTGGGATCATCTTCTTTTTTTTTATGCGAAGATACAAATTGAAAGGAAACATGGAGGAATTCAGGGAAGAATAATGATGTGCAGAGGGCATGGGGAAAGAAGAACCCCGAGCCAGAAGTCTAGTGATAAAAGCGTCTGCCTGTTTTATGCGTAAGCCAGCATTCGAATCGCCAGGGTGTTGGTATCTCGTTTGAAATGAAGGAGGATGGTTGAGCTTTCGAAGGAGACCGCTTAATGGTAGAAGCGCATTTCTTCAATGTACTGCCAGGTTCCCTGCGGAATAAAGTGTCGGATGTCTTTACCGTCGCCTATGGCCTTGCGGATAAACGAGGCCGAAATCTCCATAACCGGAGCTTCAATAAATTGAATATTAGGATGACTTTTCAGCTGCTCTTTATCGAATCCCGGACGCGGGTATACCAGCAACTTATAGTCGGCTAAGAGCATATCGGCATTTTTCCACTTCTCAATCGATGCGAGATTATCGGCCCCCATGATCAGCGTAAAATCATACGACGGGTATTGGTCTTTCAAATACGTCAGCGTATCGATGGTGTAGGAGGGGCGGGGAAGGTTGAACTCGATGGAAGAAGCCTGAAAGCGGTGGTCTTTGCCAATGGCCCGATTGACCAATTCAAGCCGCTGGTAGTTGTCCAGCAGTTTCTGCTTGGTTTTAAACGGGCTCTGCGGGCTGACAACAAACCACAGCTGGTCAATTTCAGAAAATTCAACCAGGTAGTTGGCAATGGCTAAATGACCAATATGAATGGGGTTAAATGTTCCGAAATAGAGTCCAACTTTCATAACCGATGTTTAGCGATGGATAAAATCAGTAACCAGTTTTTCGGCATTGGCCAAGGTTACTTCCAATTCTTCGCTAACCAAAATAACATCGAAATTGGGGGCGAAGGTTAATTCGTAGGCGGCTTTTTCCACGCGTTTTTCAATCACCTCAGGTGCATCGGTTGAGCGTCCTACCAAGCGGTTACGCAATTCCTCGATGGATGGTGGTTGAATAAAAACAGCGAGGGCTTCATCGCCGTAGTATTTTTTGATGTTGATACCACCAACGACATCCACATCAAACACAACATGCTTTCCCTTGTTGCGAATTCGCTCTACTTCTTCTTTCAACGAACCGTAACTTGTTCCGGGGTAAACTTCTTCCCACTCCAGAAAGTCTCCATTGGCCACCTTTTGCTGAAACTCGTCCTGGCTCAGGAAATAATAGTCCTTGCCATGGGTTTCGGTGTGGCGGGGTGGGCGGCTGGTGGCCGAAATCGAAAACTCCAGTCCCAAATTCTGACTCAACAGATGTTTGACAACGGTTGTTTTGCCAGCTCCGGAAGGGGCTGAAAATATAATTAACTTACCTTTTTTCATGTTCAACTAAATTCTAAAATGGCTGTGTGCCCGTTTACAGGATATTTAGCATTTGTTCTTTGATACGCTCCAGGGCGTCTTTCATTTGCACCACAATACGCTGGATGTTGCTCTCATTGGCTTTGCTTCCCAAGGTATTGATTTCGCGACCAATTTCCTGTGCAATAAACCCCAGTTTTTTTCCGGCTACTTCATGGCTTTCCATGGTTTCCAGGAAATAGTTGCAATGGTTGAGCAAGCGCACTTTCTCTTCGTTGATGTCCAGTTTTTCCATATAATAGATCAACTCCTGCTCAAAACGATTTTGGTCGTAGTTGCCATTCAGGTTCAACTCATTCAAGCTGTCTGAGATACGTGTTTTAACATTTTCCAGCCGTTGCTTTTCAAAGGGCTCAACCTGCTTCATCAGCTGCATGATTTCCTGAACGTTTGAGCGAATGTCCTTTTCCAGGGCAATGCCTTCCTGAGCCCGAAATTGATCAACCGATGCAATTACTTTTTGAACGTTGGCATAAATGGTTTCCCATTCTTTTTCATCCAACTCTTCATAAACGGTTTTTACCGTGTCGGGCAAACGCATAATGGATTGCATGATCTGGTCGGTAATTGGCAGACCCAGTTTTTCGTGGATGCTACTCAGCTGGCGGTAATAGGCTGCTACAATGTTTTCGTTGATGGCTGAGTTACTCTCGGTACCCAGGTTTTCCAGGTAGAGCGAGAAATCCATCTTTCCACGCACCAGTTTCTCATTGATTTCTTTCCGTATTACAATATCCTTTTCACGGTAAAGGGCCGGTATCCGGGAGTTAATATCCAGTTGCTTGCTGTTCAGTGTTTTCAGCTCAATCGTAATTTTTTTGTTTCCGGTTTCAAATTCGGCTTTTCCGTAGCCAGTCATCGATTTGATCATGCGGTAATTTTTAGTTGCCTGCAAAGTTAATATTTTAATAGGAGTTCAAGGGCATGCTCAAGTAAGTTTTTAAGGTCATGCAGGGCTTGACGGAGAAAGTTGGAATCCTGGATTTTTGTTGATTGAGCGTGGCATTGTTTCATCGGAAACTTAAATCAGGTTTCGTCAGTTACGCTTGAAAAGAAATATTTGCTGCGACGTTCCGGGATTAGTATTTCCAGCGCCTGAGGATTTATTTCCACGTTTATCTCCTTTAAGCGTCCAATAAGTTCCCCATCAATTTGGAGTTCTTTTTTACCGTAATTATGGATGGTCACCTTTTGGGCACTAAAGCTTTTAACGTAGTCTAATTCGTGAATTTTGTGGGTGAAGAAGGGAATGATCATTTGAAACAAATGCCACATGGAGTAGGGACGGACAAAAATGATTTCAAACTGCCCGTCGCTGATGTTTCCCCGGGGATTGATGACGGCACCTGTTCCATATTTTGTTGCATTGGCTATGACCACCATATGTGCTTTTTGGGTGATTTTCTTTTGATCCAGCGTTACTGCAAATTTGAACGGTTTAGCAGCAAAAAGCTCTTGGATGAAATGTTTGGCGTAACCTGTAAAACCCCGGATGCTGTCGCGTTCAAAACGTTTGATAACCTGAGCATTTATGCCAATGTCGGCCAGGTGAAGCGACAGGTGCGTGCCGTTGATTGTTACCGTGTCGATGGCTCTTGTTTTCTGGGCTGCAACAACTTCCAGAGCATCAGACAGCGTTTGCGGAATGTTCAGTTCTCTGGCCAGCCCATTGGCTGAGCCCATGGGGATTATTCCCATGATAATTTTTTCGTTGATCAGAATTTTGGCGACCAGGTTGCTGGTCCCGTCACCACCAACAGCTACGACTTTGTCCGGGACAAATCTCCGGATTGCTTCAGCAATGAGCTGGTTGTCCTTTTCGCCTTTAGTGTACTGAATTTCAAAAGCAAAATTTCGTTTCTCCGAAAATGTTTCAATTTTTTCTTTAAAGTCATCTTTAACGATGTCACCCGCAATTGGGTTGACTATAAATAAGATTCTTTGCGGTGTGTTCAATGGCTTGTTTGGCATATGTTATGCATCTTTTTTTGTTTGTAGGCTATAAAACTCATGCCAAAAAAGTAGACTTATGGTTAAGGCACCAAA
The DNA here is from genome assembly GCF_052677165.1 of Sunxiuqinia sp. sy24. Classification (NCBI taxonomy): domain Bacteria; kingdom Pseudomonadati; phylum Bacteroidota; class Bacteroidia; order Marinilabiliales; family Prolixibacteraceae; genus Sunxiuqinia; species Sunxiuqinia sp. sy24. The sequence goes on along the minus strand of NZ_JBQYLH010000006.1, from coordinate 73,199 downwards.
AACATTTCGATACTTTAAGAAGATTACAAAAAGTGTTTATAAGCGCATCAAATTGTTTGTCAAGTACCGTTTGGGCTGGCTGAGGGTGCCTATTATTATCCCTTACCACGGGTATGGTGATGGTGAAACCTTGTTGGTGAGTGGTTATGTGACCGAAGACAAGGGAATGGCCAAGCCAGATGAGAAGCACACCCGATGGGAGAATCTGCTTGCGATGATTAAACGCTACTCAAGTGATGAAATTCCGGGGGCGCTTGTTACTATTGATGTTGACGGGCAACGGCAGGAGGCGACTACCGGCGACACGGGCTTGTTTAAAGTCAGGTTTGACACGGTTGCATTGGCGTCAAAGAAAAAGTCCGAATGGATTCCTTATGTTGCCACGCTTCACTCAGACATTACGGAAGATGACCGGCAGGTGAGTACCCGGGGTGAAATTCTGATTCCTGGAGCAGACTGCGAATTTGCCGTGGTGTCGGACGTAGATGATACCATTTTAGTTAGTCACGCAACACAAGCGCTGCGCAAGTTATGGTTGATGTTATGGCGGAATTCGCGTACGCGCAAACCTTTTCCGGGGGTGGCCGCTTTCTATCGGGCACTGCATGTTGGCCGGGATGGGAAGCAATTCAATCCTTTTTTCTACGTGTCGAGCAGCGAGTGGAATTTGTACGATTTGTTGGAAGATTTTTGCATTTACAACGGTTTCCCCAAAGGGGTGTTTTTGTTACGCGAGTTGAAGGTGAATATTTTGAAGTTCTGGAAGTCGGGCGGTGGCGATCATCAGCATAAGTATCGAAAAATTAAAGCGCTGTTTGATATCTATCCCGGTATGTCCTTCATCCTGATTGGCGATAATGGACAGCACGATCCGGAAATTTACTCTCAAATTGCCAAAGAGTACCCGAGTCGTATTCGGGCGATTTACATTCGGGTGGTGAGAAAGAAAGGAAGATACAGACGACTGAGTGAAATTAAAGTACGGTTGGAGCTGCTCCATGTGCCTATGATTTTGGCTCACGATACCGTTGAAGCGGCTCGGCATGCGATTGAAAACAACCTGATAGCGGCTGATTCAGAGGCTGGTATTGTACGGGATGCTCAGGAAGATTTGAAAGAGGATGACTAGCTGTTGTTAGCTGGTGCAGCTATTTTCCCCCAATTTTAATGGTATAGTGCTGGCAATGCGCGACCCCATTTGGGGGCGAATTTTTTCGTGCAAGCTCGATCTTATAACTACACGATGCCTCCGTCGGATCGGATCAATCGGAAGCACAAAAAAAGGATCACCGAAACGGCAATCTTTTTTTTGTGATTATCGTATTGCCCTAGTCGTCATCATCATCATCATCATCGGCATTGTCTTCCAGGTTTTCAGCAATATAGTCCAGCTCGGCATATTTGTCTTCATACTCCGAGCGCGATTCATCCTTCAGGGTACCATCATCATCGTAATCATCATCATCGCTGATGATGTCCTCGGCTTGTTGAGTTGTCATTCGGACCAAATAGTACTTTTCATCCGTTTCGAATGGCAGGGCGCTTACCAGCAAGCCGTCTTTATTGTTAAATGTAATCAAGTGTTGGCTGAACCCTTCCGGGTACACTAATTTGATTTGCTCCTGGATTTTGTTTTCCAGCTTTTCAAAGTCTTTTATTACTCTTGGTTTACTGACAGCCATTGTTTTATCCTCCATATATTTTACGCCAAAGAAGGCAGTTTTTACCTTATTTTTTAAGTTTTAATCTTGTCGAAAAATACGAAAATGACTCAATAAAAAAATAGGTTTGATAGCATGCTCACTATTTTTTTTGTTTCGAACGGTATAAAATTGCGAAACAAAAAAGAGGCTCTTTGTTATTTGATTGACTATTAGCGGATAGATGCTTTTTTGATTTGAGAGATTTCGAGCACAGGCATGTTATACAAGTTGTAAAAAACATTGATCAGACCTATTTTTTGGTATTCAAACAGCTCATTATCGGTGATGATAGCTTCGTGAATTTGCCCTTCATCGAGTAATTTTTGACGTTGGGTACCTTGCAATAACGGTTGAGCAGGAGTAAACCATTTTTCCCCATCAAAAAATACAAGGTTGGCAATAAAACTGTCGGTAACCAATCCTTGCTTAACGATGATGATTTCATCGGCTGTTCCGCGCTGGCTGTAAAGAGATTCTAAGCGGGAACGGTCGGCAAACTTGTGGCTGTAGCTGATCTGGTCGTCATAAACCAGTTGCAACGATCGGATGGAGCGGGCTTGCCAGGGAATGAATTCCACCTTTTCAATGGTTTCAGCGTAAAGCACCCGGCAGCGAAAGATTCCGTTTCGGCAGTTTTCGGGTATTGTAATACGTTCGCTTAAGTCTTGCCAGTGCAATGAAAATAAGTCCTGCCGGGCTTTGTTGTACCGCTGGTTATGGTAAGGCAAATTTTGGAGTTTGCCGTTTTCCAGTTTGAGGGTTTCAAGCAAGAGGGACATAGACTTTTTTTACCAGTTCTTCATATTCCGATTGACAGTCGCTTTGGAAGGTGATTCCGCCGCCACTTTTAAAAATCAGCTTTTCGTTTTGCTGCTCAAGGTAGCGAATTAACACGCAGCTATCGAGATTTTGTCCGTCAAAAACACCAAACACGCCGGAATAATAACCGCGGTCGTAGTTTTCGGCTGCTTTTATAATTTCCACGGTCTTTTTCTTGGGGGCGCCACAGATTGAACCGGCAGGCAAAAGTTTGGCTATCAAATTGCCCAGGTTTTTGCGGTAATGGGGCTGAAGCTTTCCGGTGATTTTTGAGCTCATTTGCAGCAGCTCATTCCGGTTGGACTTGATGTGGTCGAGGTAGCGAAACTTTTCCACCTGCACCTGGTCGGCTACCATGCTGATGTCGTTTCGAATCAGGTCGACAATGGTGCTGTGTTCGGCCAGTTCTTTGGTGTCGTTCATCAGAATGGATGCGGCATTTTCCAGTGTTGCATCAATGGTCCCTTTCATGGGGAATGAGGAAATCTCTTTGTTTTCAATCCGGACAAAGATTTCCGGGGAAAAGCATACAAATTGATTGTTCAGCATGACCTTGTACGGGGCATGGCTTTGATGAAAAATATCCTCTAAACTCAGATTGGTTTCAATGCCGCTGGGCATGGTCAGGTTAAGCAAATAGCTGTCTCCGTTATGGATGTGGTGCTGAACCAAGTCAAAGGCTTTCTGATAGCGTCCGTAATAAACCGGAAGCACTTTCCAGCGAAAGGGCTGGTTAACGGGTTTCTGCTCTTTAAAATTGGTATGTTTGGGGGTTTGCCACAGTAGCTGGCTCTGGCTTTCTTCCCATTCCAATACGATTGGTTTTTTAAAATCGAAGTCAATCAGAAAAACAAACGGACGCTTGGCTTTCCCCAACGCGTTCATCTTTAAAATAGTATCTTTTTTGGTGGTGATCATGAAGGGCTCAAAGATAAGAAAATGCCTTGAGAACTGCGATTACCGCATTTGGATTCAGTTTTAAAAATAGTGAATTTTACATGTGCAATTGCGGCTGCTTTAGTAAATTTGTGCTACACATTATTAGATATGGAAATTACGGAGAATATTGAACGCATTAAAAAGGAAATTACCAGCGATGTTTGCCTGGTAGCGGTGTCGAAAACAAAACCAAAGGAGGCCATTCTGGAAGCTTACCAAGGTGGACAACGGGTTTTTGGTGAGAATAAGGTGCAGGAATTGGTACAAAAGAATGAGGATTTGCCCAAGGATATTGAATGGCACTTTATAGGACACCTGCAAACCAACAAAGTGAAATACCTGGCTCCTTTTGTGAGCTTGATACATGGAATTGATTCGTTAAAACTGCTGAAAACAATTAATAAGGAAGGGCAAAAAAACAAGCGGGTAATTCCTTGTTTGCTTCAGTTTCATATTGCTGAGGAGGAAACAAAATTCGGGTTGAACCTGGCTGAGGCCGAAGAACTTTTGGAAAGCGAGACTTTTGCTTCGCTCGACAGTGTCGAGGTGCGAGGTGTAATGGGAATGGCTACCTATACCGATGATGAGACCCAGGTCCGGAAGGAATTCCGGTCGCTTAAGATTATCTTTGATGAATTGAAAACCCGCTATTTTAAGGATCAACCTTCTTTTTCTGAAATCTCAATGGGGATGTCGGGTGATTATCAACTAGCTGTTAAAGAAGGGAGTACCATCGTTCGGGTAGGGAGTAAAATCTTTGGTGATCGGGAGTACCATTGAATAACATGAATTTATAGCGGTTTTTTTTAATATATTCGGATAATTAAAAAAAGAAAGATATGGCAAACTTAGAAACCACATATATGGGGTTAAAATTGAAAAACCCTATTGTTGTAGCCAGTTCGGGCTTAACCAATACTGTCGACAAGATTAAAGCGCTGGAAGAGGCGGGTGCTGGAGCGGTGGTACTAAAATCAATTTTTGAGGAGCAAATTAACAGCGAGGTTAGTCATCTTATCAATAAAGATCCTCAAAACTTATATCCGGAAGCCGAAGATTACATCTGGAATTATACGCGCAATAATTCCATTACCGGTCACCTGGAATTGGTTAAAGAGGCAAAAAGTGCAGTTTCTATTCCAATCATTGCCAGCATCAATTGCATTACAGCCAAAGAGTGGACCAGTTTTGCTCAGGACTTTCAAAAGGCGGGTGCCGATGCTTTGGAGTTAAACCTGTTTGTGGTTCCGACCGATCGTCACCAATCGGGAGAAGAAATTGAGCAATTGTATATTGATATACTTAATAAAGTGAAAAAAGAGGTAAGTATTCCGGTCTCGGTCAAAATTGGGTTCTATTTTTCAAACCTGGTTTCGATGGCTGAAAAACTGAAGGCGAACGGTGCGGCTGCTGTAACCATGTTTAACCGTTTTTACGAGCCAGACATCAACTTGGAGAAGCTCGAGCTTTCTGCTTCCGACGTTTTTAGCGATCCTTCGGATATCCGTCGTTCGCTGCGGTGGGTAGGCTTGGTAAGCGCAGCGCTTCCTAAACTTGAAATAGCGGCTTCAACCGGAATTCACGATGGCGCTGCTGTTGCCAAGCAATTGTTGGCGGGGGCCCAGGTAACGCAGGTGTGCTCAGTTGTTTATATTCAGGGTGCCCAGGTAATTAACGGTATTTTGAATGATCTCGAAGCTTTTATGGATAAGTGGAATTTCGAAACCATCGATTCGTTTAGAGGCCGCTTGTCGTATGCCCGAATTAAAGATCCGATGATGTATGAACGTTCGCAGTTTATGAAATATTTCTCTTCCAGAAACTAGAGGCCAGAGCCTGAATGCTCCACTCCGGTTTTATATAACGAACAACTAACTTATCTCCGATGACCAGGACATCATTATAACATCTGTTTTATGAAAAGGAATGTGCTGGTCATTGGATTTGTTTTTTGCAGCCAATTGCTATTGGCCCAACCCGAAATCAGTTCCATTGATTTGCCGCCGGTTGATTATTGCAGCGAACCTGTCGAATTTGGGGAGCGCATTCGCATTGAAGGCGATGCCGTGGAGGATGGACTGAAAGTTTCAATCTCAAACTACATCCAAGGAGAAGATCAGCTGAGTCTGGATGAAACCGCCAACATTTCCGGGCGATGGGATTCCGAGCTTGGGACACTTTTCTTGACTGGAGCAGCCACGGCAGCAGCGTACGAGGAGGCCATCCAACGCATTGCTTATACCAATCTTGCAGATTCGCCCACCAATGGCACACGATCCATTGCCATTACCTTACAGGATGCCGATTACTTACCTGCCACAGGGCATTTCTATCAATACATCAGCAGTCCCGGGATCTCCTGGATCGATGCCAAGCTTGCGGCAGAAGGCAAAAGATATCACAACTTAAAGGGGTATTTGGCAACAATCAAATCGAAGGCGGAAAATGATTTTATCTGGACCAAAGTGCAGGGAGTTGGTTGGATTGGTGCCAGTGATGCACAGGATGAGGGGGACTGGCGTTGGGTGACCGGTCCTGCTGCCGACAGAACCTTGTTTTGGAGAGGTAATTACAATGGTGGGGCTGTTAATGGTGAGTATTCGTTTTGGAGTTCGGGGGAGCCTAACAACCTGGGAGATGAGGACTATGCCCACATCAATCAAAATCCAGCTCATGCTGATAAGTCATGGAATGACCTACCGGATGAAGGTGGTTCCGGATATTACTTTCCGCAAGGCTATATTGTTGAGTTTGGAGGGATGGAAGGCGATTCGGAGATCAGCTTGTCAGCTGCCTTGGAGATCAATGTTTGGAACATTCAATTTGATACGGATACGGTAAAAACCATTTGTGAAAACGAAGAAGTTCGCTTGAATCATGATTTTATAGGTTCTTATGAATGGTTTCCCAAAACCGGACTGGACGATCCAAACAGTTCCAATCCGATTGCCCGACCGATGGAAACAATGGTTTACAAGGTAGTTTCAAGGAATGGTGTTTGTTCGGATTCTGCTTATTTTAGGGTGATTGTGAATCCTGTTCCGGTTGTGGATTTTGAAGGAGACCGGAATATTTGCATGGGAGACAGCACCGAATTGGATGCAGGCAGTCATGCTCTTTATGCGTGGAGTACCGGCATTGATCAGCAGGTATTTTTTACTTCAGAAGCCGGAGTTTATCAAGTGCGGGTTGAGAATGAGTTTGCCTGCTCAACCACGGAGGAGGTGAAGGTGACGGTGCATGCCTATCCCAAAATAGACCTGACGGATACTGATACCTTATTCTGCGATTCAAAAACTGGAGCAATAACAGTTGCTCTGGATAAAGGGCAGTTGGCCTGGCAGCCATTGAATTCAGCCTTGGATTTTTCAGATAGCAACACCCTTTCACAAGCTAATGTTACGGATTGGGGATCTTATAAAACCTACCTGACGGCAACAGACCAATACGGTTGTGTGACCAAAGATTCGTTGAACCTGAGTTTTTACAAAACGCCAACGACCGATTTCAGCATTGATGAATCGGAATGTTATGGTTACAACCTGGATGTTGCTTATATGGGTGATGGGACATTGGATGCAAACTACTCCTGGTTTTTCTCAGATTCCATTTACGCTAGAGGGATTGGATTAACCGAGGTTGCTGTTGCCTTGGGCTTTGACCGGGGCGATAACCGGAAGTTGGGACTGATGGTGAATGAAGGAGGCTGCCTGAGTGATACTTTATGGGAGCACATCAAAGTCATTCCAAATATTGAAATCAGTGTGGTGGATGACGAAGGGTGCGAGCCTTTTCATGCTGAATTTTCAGCCCAAACGAGTGAGCCGGTTTCGGAGGTTTTATGGTCCTTTGGCGACGGAGGTTCAAGCCAGGAGCAAGCCCCGGACTATACCTATACCGGGGATGGTTTTTATGATGTGGGCTTGCGAATTGTTTCGGAGGAAGGCTGCGAAAATTATGGCTTAATGGAGGACTTCATCAAAGTAAGGCCGGTGCCAACCGTACAGACGAATCTTGATCCGGATTCCTGTTTTCCGCACCAGCTTCTGGTTCGGTATACCGGAACTGCCAACTCGCAGGATACTTATCATTGGGATTTATCGGCTCTGGAGGCGGAAGAGGTTTTACAGGATCCGGGGACGGGGCAGGGGCCTTTTCAGCTAAAGTTGAATCAGCCACAGGCCAGCCTCGGACTTCAGATAACTACTGAGTTTGGCTGTGAAAGTGAGCTTCGGAATTTTAGGGTTAAGCGAAAACCCTGGGTTCAATTGTCGGCTGATGTGCTGGATGGTTGTTCGCCTTTGGAGGTGAACTTTCAGGCATTGCCGATGGATACCATGGATGAGTTGAGCTATTCCTGGAATTTTGATCAGGGGCAGGAAACGGCTTCTGGTCCGGCCAAATTGGCGAATACGTTTCATACATCCGATCAGCAGTTTGCGGTGTTTGCTATAGCCCGGTCATCGTTAACCGGATGTGTGGACACCACTTGGCAGCAGAATCCAATCCGGGTTTATTCAAAGCCACTTGCCGCTTTTAGTGCGAGTCCGAATGAAGTTAGCATTGTAGAACCGCTTGTTCATTTTGAAAATGAAAGTGAAGGAGCAAGTCGATACGCGTGGGATTTTGGCGACGATGCAGGAACTTCCGCTGAATTTGAGCCTGCATACAGTTACGCCGGACTGGGATGGTTTGAGGTGGAGCTGATTGCTGAAAATGAATTTTTCTGTGCCGATACGGCCATTCAGAGAGTGTTGGTAGCTCCCGATCAGATTTTTGCACCCAATGCTTTTAGTCCGAACAGTTCAAGTGTTGAAAATCAGGTGTTCTTACTCAAGCATGATGGCGTTGAGGAAGCCGGTTACCACATGCAGATTTTTAATCGGTGGGGAGAACGGATTTTTGAAGCTAAGGATGAGTTTGTGGGCTGGGATGGCACTATGAAAAATGGTCAGGCTGCACCAACCGGGGTTTACACCTGGGTGTTGGCTTATCAGGATTTTCTGGGGGAAAGTCATCGGCAAGCCGGGACGGTCACTTTAGTTTATTAGGTTGAGTTTGGCTGTAAATACTCTTTTCTATTCAGCAAGGTTCTTTTAAAGCGATGGAATCAGCAAGGCACCACGACTGCTGTGTTTTTCTCCAATAAAAAATGTGAGCGAGAACTCATGCGACCCATTCGAGTAATTGGATAAGCTGGATAAGGTGTAGTCGTAGCTGTAGCCTATTTTAAACCGCTCTTTCATAACGCCTACCATTAGGATTAAGGCATCGGGTTGTACGCCCAGGTTTTGCCGGTACCATACTCCGCCGGCCAGCGACTGTTCCAGCATGTAAAGGCCCAGGTTGATTTGTTTGAATGTCCCCTGCTGCTGATAAATAAGGTTGGGTGAAAGCGTAAACTCGCGCGACAACAACCCGCGATGTAGCTTGTGTGTTCTTGATCCGGCATGTAACGTAATTTTTAGGGGCAATTTCCCTTTTTGGTCTCCCGTAAAGAGAGATTCGTCAGGTTGTGTTAAATGCATCAGGCTGAATCCAAAAAAGAAAGTATCGTATTGCCCCAGGGCTCCAAAGCCAAAATCAGGATAGAGCTTGCTTGCATTTTCAGGTTGCTCCATGGTTCCCGGAAAAGTAATTCCGGTAAGCTGATCAATCATATCCGGGAAAATGAGCCGGCCATAATCCAGTTTCTTATAGCTTATTCCAAGCTGAAGTCCGGCGTCAATAAATAGTCGTTTATTAACTTTAATGTGATGTGAGTAAAATAGATAGCCCGAAGAAGTTTCGATTAGTCCATTGAGCTCGGTGCTATTCTGAAACTGGACGCCTAAACCTCCTTTCATTTCTTTGATATATTGATCGTAGGACAAGCTGTAATTGATGTAAGTTGCTCCTTTTTGAGGCCATTGGTTTCGGTAGTTCATAACTAAACGAGGAGCAGCTGAAGTGCCGGTTAATCCGGGGTTTAAGTAAAGAGGATTGGCATAAAATTGTGAATACTCCGCATCTTGCCCGCTAGTCAGGATGAAATTGCTAAGGAATAGCAAGAGAAAAAGAGCCTTTTTCACGCAGAATTCAGATTAGGGTTGTCCATTTTTCACGAATAGTAAAAGTAATATTAAAGTTCGAAAATTGCAGTATTGAGAGCAGAGGGTGTTGAATAACAGGAAATCCAGCTTATAAACTTCGGAAGAGAGCCGGAACCGGAACGGCGTGGCGTTTTAGCTTCGGCAAAATCACGCGTAGGCTGATGTTGTGCATCGGATCTTGAAGGCCTTGAGGAGTTTTTAGAAGAGAGCTCAGGTAAGAGACTTTTAGAACCTTGAAATCATACCCAAGCTGAAGTGAGAAATGGCTTTGGCCGGTGTCTAACTTAGGAAGGAACCCAATACCGGCTTCAAGTTGTTTGCGCAGGACAGTGACTTCAGTTAAAAGTTGGGTGAATTCATTACCATAATGTAAAACTACTCACGGTCGGATCAGATAGCGGCGCGATAACAAGCCCTGCTGATACCAGGTGAGAATCGTTTCAGCATGTAACAGAACATGCCAAAGGAGTTCATCATACTTCTCGTTGGCCGGATTTTTTTATAGGATCGTCCTATTTTTCCTGCCAGTCCTATCGATCCAAGATAATTGGAAAGTAAGACGCCTGCGCCGGCAACAAGTTCCGTAGTTCGAAAGAAACTATTTTCACGTATTGAATCCTGTTCGGACAAACGGTTGGAGTTGATCATATAATCAGCGAGGAATAGAACGGGATCTTTCAAGGGGTGATGAATCCCCAGGGTAAAGGATGGGGTGAAAAATCGGCGATAAGCTGAGGGGATAAATTTGGCAGCAGAAAGTTCCAGAATGGGAACATAGTTCTGCTGTATGTGATCTCGCCGGATGTCTCCAATAAACCCTAAGGCCAAACTTCTTTTCTTTACAAAAAAATCATGACTGATAAACTTCTGATACGATTTGGTATTTTGCCGTAAGGAGGTATAAACGGAAGCCAAAAGCCGATCTCCTCCCGTCGATCCGGCATAGGATGGATTTAACAGGATGGGTGTTGAATAATATTGGATAGCACTAAAATCTTGAGCAGCAGCAGTCAACCCTGAAGTAATGAAAACGAGAAAGGCAAGAACAAACCTGAATGTTTTCATGGGTTTTTTGTTTGAAATTGACTGTTTGTTATGGAATCTGACTAAAGGAAGGCCTTGGCGTTGCCTTCCGTATCTAAATTGTTATTTTGCGGCGTCTCGCTTTGACGAAATCGAATTGCTAAGAGCCAAAGGGAAAATAAGGGTCAATTTAAATGCTAACAGTTCCTAAAGCTTTTTAGTAAGCTTGTGGCTCAATTCCTCGCTCAAAAGCGGGAAGAAAATGCAACAAGTCATGCATTAGCTCTTTCTTTTGCTCATTGGTTTCAAGGATCGCTTCTTTCAGTTTGCCACTTTCTTTTTCAAGCATTTCTTTTGAAATTTTCCCCGACATGTTGGTAATCACCGTGTAAGCTTCAAAAGCGATCATCAGGTCATGCTCAATCACCAGGTTGATGAACAGTGATAGGTGCATGCTGAAATCCAGCCCATTTTCCCAACAGGCAGAAACTAACTGCTGGAGTTCGTTGTTGTACTTTTTGTTTTCGATGGCTTGGATCAGAAAGGGAACTGCTTCTGTTTGTTTGATTTCGGCAAGAAGCATATGTACCTGTGTTTTTATTTCAGGATCAGACGTTGTATGTAGCAACTCAACTAAAGTGGGGATGTAGTTGACATTTCCACTCTCTTTCAAGTCGGCAATGGCTCGAATGGCAGTTTGGGCATCGGTCGAGTTTAGCCGTTCAACGGTGCGAGCACTAATCTTTTGTGATTTTTCTGTTGTCATGAACTTTAACTTTAAGTTGCAAATTTAATATTTCCTAAAGAATAAAGGGAATGGAGGCATACCTGATTTGTTGAATTGAATCAGTACATTTGCAGCCAATTTTTTTTATGGACAAAACAAGAGAGTTGGGCGAAGGCAGCATCCCTCGTCTGATGGTAAAATATTTTATACCTGCTTTTATCGGGGTGTTTGTGAATGCCTTGTACAATATTGTTGACCGGATTTTTATTGGTCAGGGGGTGAGTGCTGTGGCGTTGAGTGCCGTTTCAGTTATTTTTCCGGTGATGCTGATTGTGATGGCTTTTGGTATGTTGATTGGGATTGGTGCCGGCGTGTTGGTATCCATTAATATGGGGCGCCGGGATGTGGATAAAGCTGAACGGGTTCTGGGGAATAGCTTTATCATGATGATTCTGGTTTCCGGAGTGATAATGGCTATTGGCTTTCTGATTAAAAGACCCATGTTGGAGCTTTTTGGCGCTACCGCGGAAACGATTGAATATGCAAATGATTATCTGAATATTATTTTGCTATCCACCGTTTTTCAGGTTGTGGGTTTCTCGTTGAACAATGTCATCCGAAGTGAAGGGAATGCAAAAATAGCGATGTATTCCATGCTTTTAAGTGCGGGCATCAACATAATCCTCGATCCTATTTTTATTTTTGGTTTCGATATGGGGGTGAAAGGGGCGGCCTATGCTACGATGATTTCATTGATTGCTTTAACCGTGTGGGTGCTTTCGCATTTTATGAGCAACCGCTCTATCGTCAAGTTGCGGCCTCAGTATTTTCGATTGGAGCTTCCGATTATCAATGAAGTTTTAGCCATTGGAATGGCGCCTTTTTTTATGCAGACTGCTAACTCGGCGGTTCAGGCCTTAATTAATACCAAGCTGATTCGGTTTGGCGGTGATTTGGCTGTTGGTGCGATGGGGATTATCAATTCTGTTGTTACGTTAATTGTGATGTCTATTGTGGCCATCAACATGGCTACTCAGCCCATCATTGGCTTTAACTACGGTGCAAATGCCGGAGGTAGGGTGAAAGAAACTTTACGCTTGGCGATGATTGCATCGACTGTTATCTCCATTATTGCGTTCATCTTGGTTCAGTCTATCCCCGAACTTATTGTTGGGCTGTTTAACTCTTCCGATCCGCAGCTATTGGCTATTGGTAAGCAAGGGCTTCGGCTTTCTATGCTGGCGCTCCCGGTTGTGGGGTTTCAAGTGGTGGCTGGTAACTTTTTTCAATCGGTAGGAAAAGCCAAAATTGCCACTTTGCTAACTTTGTTGAGGCAGGTGATTGTATTGATTCCGCTGTTGTTTGTTCTTCCAAATTTTCTGGAGTTAAATGGAATCTGGATTTCTATGCCCATTTCTGATACTTGTTCGGCTTTGATTGTCACCTATTTCATTTCGCGTGAGTGGAAGAAGCTTGATTAACGCAGTTTAACGTTCATCGTTTTTTGGGTGTTCCCGGTACCTTATTTCAAGACGTTATTTGAGAGGGAAGTGGTAAGTGGTAAGTGGTAAGTGGTAAGTGGTAAGTGGTAAGTGGTAAGTGGGGTCAGATCGGCTTGAAAAAAAGAATCCGGATACTTGAAAGTGATTTTCATGTGTCCGGATTCTTTTTTAATCTATTTAGAGACCTTAAATGGTAATCTGCTCCAGCCTTTTAGTAAATGCTTCCAGATCGCTGAAAACATCTTTCTTCATTTCCTGAAGTTTGGCTTCATACTTTTTGAAAAATTCCTGATAGTAGCTGATTCCGTCTTTTAGGTTTGCCTGAAATTTCCGTAAGTAAACCAATTGCTTATCATCTTGTTCTGCACGAGCTTCTTGCAGCTTGTTTTCGAGGTACTCAACATACATCTTTAACTCTTTCAGAAAAAGATTGGGACGCTTGGTGTCTTTTAACAAGTTGATTCTTCCATAGATGTGGTCAACCATCTCTTTTAGCGAAACGACTTTTTTGAAATAGGCAATGTTGGGGCCGGGACAGATGCTCACGCCGTTGCGATCGCTATCGGTTTTAAGACCATTGGCCAGGTAAGTCGAGTTGGTCAGTCCTTCGCAAAGGCATTCTTTCTCTGTAAGCTTACTTTTCCTGGCTTGTTTTTGCTCAGGTGTCAGATCCGACTCATCCACTTCTTTCAGTTTCTTGCGAAGGTATTGTTTTGATGCTGTACAAATAGGCACTTCGGTATATTCTGTGTTGAATACCAGGTACTTCTTGGTGCATGGGAACCCCGGTTTTCCTTCTTTCAGGTAGTTTTGGATGGCTTGCTGTTGGCTTGCTCCGCGCACATTGTTGAAATGCACTCCTAATGGAGAGGCATCGCTCAGGTACAAGTCATCTTCGTCAGCATTCTTTAACAGCTCCAGGCTTTTTTCGTCAATATTACAGGCTTCAGGAACAAGCATAAAAGGGCTACCCCATCCAACACTGTCCAATTGGTACTCTTCCAGTAGCAGTTGGTGTTCTTCATGGGTTCCAACACCTCCTTGAGCAGTAATTTTTACTTCGGGAGTCTGATCCAGTTCTTTTAGTCCTTTATCTTTCAGTCCTGCTTGGTAAACGCTAAAGGTTGAATCGATCAACTCCTGACGTTTGTCCTTGAATTCTTGCATGATTGGTCCAAGCAAATAACCTTGGGTTGCAAAGGCGTGTCCTCCACAGTTTAAGCCCGACTCGATACGGTATTCCGAAATCCAGATACCTTTTTTAGCCAGGAAACGTCCCTGAACCATTGCTGAACGAAAATCACTGACTTTCAGGGTGATTTTCTTGCGTAGCTGTCCTTGCTCATCAGGATAGAAATCACTGAAATTTTCGAGGTAGCTGTATAGTCTGGGATTCATACCTGCCGAAAGCACTAAGGATGAGCTCAAATTGCTGGTAGCAAATCCGCGCAAGGCAGCGTGAGCGTCATTGAATTCAGAGGGGAGTTTTTCGTGGTTTTCGAAGTTCGCTTTATCCAGCTTAGTCATGATGTTTACATCAATATTACCTGGCTTTAACGTGTTGTGCAACCAGCTTTTCACATCCTGAAGATTCGTGTTTTCAAGCAAATGGTTGAATTTTTCGCGAATCTGTGTGGAGTTCGGAAGCAATTCGAAATATTTTTCAAGTTCACTTTCCTTCTTGTGGAAATTCTCCACCACTTCTTCAAGCTTTTCGTTCACCAGCTTGTCAACTAAATTCAGGTATGCGGCAATGCGTTTTGCCCGAAAGTCTTCGACTTTGGTAGTGATGGTTTGATACGGAATATCGAACTTTTTACTATAGAGTTCGCGCATCTTTTCCATTAAAATATCATCAACTAAGGAAATAACAGATGATATCCCCAGGTGTGCCACCCGAACGGGGGTGTCTATGGTGTATCCCAGCCCCATGACCGGAATACTAAAGGTATGCCTATTTAAATTCATTAGATTTTTTTTGAGGGAAATGCAATCTTAAGTTTTGACATTCTGATGTTTAAGCTTTGATGCAGGATCCCATAATTCACTCTTTTGTCACCCGTAAAGATACAGATTTTTATCTCGTTTGAAAGAAAAAATCGGTATTAGACAAGCTTCAGGTTATATCAGTTTTTCGGCTAAAGCCTTCGCGGTAAATGAATTTGATGTTTTGATTAAATCTTCCGGCGTTCCTTCAAATAAAATATGGCCGCCATTTTTACCTCCTTCGGGCCCCAAATCGATGATCCAATCAGCTGATTTAATAATTTCCAAATTGTGTTCAATGATCAGAATGCTGTGTCCTCTTGAAATGAGCGCATTGAAGGAGTCCATCAGTTTCTTAATGTCATGAAAATGAAGTCCTGTGGTTGGTTCGTCGAAGATAAACAGCGAAGGAGAATCTTTTTCTTTTGACAGGAATGCGGCCAATTTTACCCGCTGGCTTTCTCCGCCCGATAGTGTTGAGGAGCTTTGACCGAGCTTTACATAGCCCAGACCAACATCTTGCAGCGGTTGTAGCTTTTTCCCGATCTTTTTCTCTGTATTGCCTTTACAGGAATTGAAGAATTCGATAGACTGGTTGACAGTCATCTCCAAGATATCGTGAATATTTTTGCCGTGTAGTTGAATCTCCAGTATTTCGTCTTTGAATCGTTTGCCATGGCAACTTTCGCATTGCAAATGAATGTCGGCCATGAACTGCATCTCCACTTTTATTTCTCCTTCGCCTTGGCATTCTTCGCAGCGTCCGCCATCGACATTAAATGAGAAGTGCGATGGTTTGAATCCTTGGTATTTTGAAGCCTGTTGCTCGGCAAATAACTTTCGTATTTCATCATAGGCTTTCAGGTAGGTTACAGGGTTTGAGCGTGATGATTTTCCAATTGGATTTTGATCGACAAATTCGACCGACGTTAAGCGGTTGAAATCACCTTTGATGGTGTCATGTTGGCCAGTCTTTTCTCCATATACTCCAAACAGCTTAGCAACAGCTGGGTAAAGAATGCGGCTGACTAAAGTCGATTTTCCGGAGCCACTGACTCCAGTGACCACTGTCATGGTGTTGAGTGGAAATTTGACGGTGACGTTTTTTAGATTGTTCTCGCGGGCTCCTTTTATTTCGATGAAATTGTTCCATTTCCGCCGTCGCTCGGGCAGTTCAATTTTTTTGGTGCCATTCAGGTAGTCGGCTGTCAGACTGTTTTTGGCCTTCACTAGTTGTTTGTGGTTGCCCTGAAAAACCAGCTGACCGCCATGTACGCCAGCTTCGGGGCCAATGTCGATAATTTCATCAGCAGCCCGGATAATTTCTTCATCGTGCTCAACAACCAAGACGGTATTGCCAATTTTTTGGAGCTTTCGTAAAACATTGATTAGTCGCTCCGTGTCTTTTGGGTGCAGGCCAATGCTGGGTTCATCCAGAATATAGAGTGACCCAACAAGGCTTGATCCTAAGGAAGTGGCCAGGTTAATGCGTTGCGACTCGCCTCCGGAAAGTGTGGATGACAGGCGGTTCAGCGTGAGGTAGCCCAGTCCTACATCATCAAGAAAATCCAGTCGGTTACTGATTTCAATCAGAATTCGCTTTGCTATTTGCTGCTCATGTTCTTTAATTTCCAGCTCGTCGAAGAATGGTTTCAATTCGTTTACCGGCAGTAAAACCAAATCTTGAATGGAGTGACCTCCGACTTTGACATAACTGGCTTCCTTTTTTAAGCGTGTTCCACGGCAGTCTGTGCAGTTTGTTTTTCCACGGTAGCGCGAAAGCATGACGCGGTATTGAATTTTATAGCTTTTTGATTCCAGCATTTTAAAGAAGGCATTTAAGCCTTCAAAATAGCTGTTGCCTGTCCAAAGCAATTCGCGTTGCTCATCATTCAGCTCATAATAGGGTTTGTGTATGGGAAAACTGAAGCTAGCCGCATGTTGAATGAGTTCATGCTTCCACTTCTGCATGCTTTCACCTTTCCAGCAGGCTACTGCATCCTGGTAAATGGAAAGCGATTTGTCCGGAATGACCAGGTCTTCATCAATGCCGATTACTTTGCCATAGCCTTCGCAGGTAGGACAGGCTCCAACGGGATTATTGAAGCTAAAGAGGTGCTCTGTGGGTTCTTCAAATTCAATCCCATCGGCTTCAAACAAATTAGAGAATACATGCTCAGTCTCCTGATTGCCCTGATAGGTTTTGATGATGGTTGTTCCATGTCCTTCAAAAAAGGCCGTTTCCACCGAATCAGCCATTCGACTTACGTTATCTTCGTCCTGGCTGGCTTGCAAGCGGTCAATGACAATGTTGCACTTGCCGGAGCAAAAATCTGCCTCTTTATTAGCAACTAATTGATCGATTCGCTTAATTCCCTCTGGGGTTTCAATTCTTGAGAACCCTTGTTGAAGTAAAAGCTCGGCTTCTTCCAGAACGGTGCGGTCATTTTTTGCTGTTAGAGGCGAGCAAATGAGCACACGGGTGTCGGATGGATAAGAGCAAATGTAGTTAACCACATCGGTTGCCCGGTGGCGTTTGACCTCCTGTCCTGAAACGGGTGAAATCGTTTGGCCTATCCGCGCATACAATAGTTTTAGGTAATCGTAAATCTCAGTTGATGTGCCTACTGTTGATCGCGGATTTCGGGTGTTAACTTTTTGTTCGATCGCAATGGCAGGGGGAATACCCTTAATAAAATCGACCTCCGGCTTGTTGATCCGACCAAGAAACTGCCGGGCATAAGAGGAGAGGCTTTCCACATAGCGACGCTGTCCTTCAGCGTAAAGGGTGTCGAAGGCCAAGGATGATTTCCCAGAGCCAGAAAGGCCTGTAATGACCATAAGTTTGTTTCGGGGAATCTTGATTTCCACATTTTGAAGGTTGTGAACTCGAGCGCCTTTAATATGTATTTCTTGTGTTGTTTTTTTTATCTCTGCCATCAACGTATCTTTTTTTGCCGGGAATAAATTTGTTTTTTAAGCAAAAAACCATCATTTTTACCACGTGCAAAATTAGCAAATTGTTTTACTCACACCTAAAATAGATCGCCTATAGAAGAATTTTACTTTTGTTTATCGATATAATATAAATAGAAAGTAATGTTCAATACAGATACGTTGAACGACAATCAGCTCGTTCAGAATTTCATAGACGGTGATCAACTGGCTCTCGAAGAGCTTGTCCGGCGACATAAGAACAGGGTTTTTACTTACGTCGTTTTAATTGTTAAAAATCATCAACTTGCAGAGGATATATTTCAGGACACCTTTATCAAGGTTATCCGTTCGTTGAAAACCGGTAAATATACCGAGAACGGAAAATTTGTTTCATGGGTGCTGCGCATTGCCCATAACCTCATCATCGATCACTTCAGGAAGGAAAAATTGTTGAATACAACATCGAATGATGATACCGAAATCGACCTTTTCAATTCACAAAAGTACTCCGATGAAAATATAGAGGATAAGCTGGTGTATGATCAAATTACCGAAGATGTGCGGAAGCTAATTGATTTGTTGCCGGAAGATCAGCGTCAGGTTATTATGATGCGACATTATATGGGGCTGAGCTTTAAGGAGATTTCGAAACAGACGGATGTGAGTATCAATACTGCCTTGGGGCG
Organism: Sunxiuqinia sp. sy24; assembly: GCF_052677165.1. Lineage (NCBI taxonomy): Bacteria > Pseudomonadati > Bacteroidota > Bacteroidia > Marinilabiliales > Prolixibacteraceae > Sunxiuqinia > Sunxiuqinia sp. sy24. The sequence goes on along the minus strand of NZ_JBQYLH010000006.1, from coordinate 54,785 downwards.
TATGCGTTATGCGCTGATTAATCTGCGGAAACTAATTGAAAAAAATAAACTTCATCTGACAAAAATTTAAGTCCTGGTCAGACAATAAACGATCTTCAAAGGCGTTTTCTATTCGAATCTTAAAATGAAACGAAATGCCTATGAAGAAGAGTTTTACCTTATCTTATTTTATTCATGATTTTACTATTGATGGGTTTGCACCTCGGGAAATGACAACAAATAGCCTGATGGGAAGCGATGAGCTTCAGCCGGTGAATGAACAGTCATTTACTCCATCTGAAAAATCAGTTCAGAAGGTTTTGAACTTCTCCAGATCATACGATGTTTTAAACTCGTGCTTAATGACAAATATTGAGTTTATTAAGAACTAACAGTGAGGTAAGTATGGTTGTAAAGCATCTTGACAAAGATGCTTTTTTTATGTAGCTTAGTGATATCAGAATAATATCAATTTAATCTTTAAGCTATGGAAAAGAATTATCATGCTGTATCTGGCTATGTTTTTGTTTTTGTAGAGTTTTTTGTTTTTGCTCTCATTATTCTGGGCTTTATGCGAGGAATGGCTATTCCTGCAGCCGTTCTAATTGTTGTTTTTATCTTTTTAGCAGTCGGTTTTACCATTGTAAATCCCAATGAAAGTGCCGTGTTGGTTTTGTTTGGCGATTACCGTGGTACCGTCAAAAAGAACGGTTTTTGTTGGGTAAATCCCTTTTTTACAAAGCGAAAAATATCACTTCGTGCCCGCAACCTGGATAGCGAGCCGATCAAAGTGAATGATCAGATTGGTAATCCTGTTATGATCGGTGTAGTGCTCGTATGGCGTGTAAATAATACATTCAAGGCCGCTTTTGACGTCAATGATTTTGAGCATTTTGTAACGATTCAGACAGAAGCGGCTATTCGGAAATTGGCTGGACTTTATCCCTATGACAATTTTGAAGATCATGAAGCCGAAATTACTTTGCGTAGCGGGGGCGAGGAGGTCAATGAGGAACTTGAAAAAGAAGTGACTGAACGGCTTGCTATTGCTGGCATTGAAGTGATGGAGGCCCGGATTAATTATTTGGCTTATGCACAGGAGATTGCTCAGGCTATGTTGAAGCGTCAGCAGGCTACCGCTATTGTTGCCGCCCGATTTAAGATTGTTGAAGGAGCCGTTGGTATGGTGGAAATGGCTTTAGAGGAATTGGGGCAGAAAGGAATTGTTGAGCTGGACGAGGAAAAGAAAGCGACCATGGTAAGCAACCTGATGGTTGTGCTTTGTGGCGATAAGGAAGCTACTCCGGTGGTCAATACCGGTTCTATTTATTGATAGCGATAACTCAAAGGAAGGGGATTTAACATGAGAAAGCAAGATTTATTCGACCAATTTCAGTTGGACAAAATGAGGAATGATCCTGAAAATTATATTTGGGGCGTTTTTTATTTCAATCGAAAAGATTACCGCACGATTTTACCCAAGCGAAACAAGCTTTTGGGGTGGACTTTGAATTTTGCCAGGGTCGAAGCCTATTTGATTTTGCTGTTAATTGTAGCCGTGTCCTATTGGGTGTCGAGATTCTAGCTCGATGGGATCGGTTGTTTTCTAATAATACGGGAGGATAGGATGAGTATGGGAAAGAAAAAATCATTTGTATTACGTTTAGATCCGGAGGATTATGCTGCGCTTGAACGTTGGGCGAGCGATGATTTCCGTAGCATAAATGGTCAGTTGGAATGGCTCATAAATGAAGCATTAAAAGAGGCAGGCCGAAAGCCCGATAATGAGTCAGAGAAAAAGTAAAGTCATCCGTCAGCTTTTGATTGAAATGCCACAAGTTCGTTTTATTAATCGTTAATTTATATACCCCATGAGAAAAGTTTATGTTTGTCCGAAATGTAGTGGTAAAAAGGCCGAAATCGACGAAATTAGAACGACAGGTTCAGGTTTTACTAAGTTTTTCAATATTCAAAACAGACGTTTTACGGTAGTTTCTTGTGCCGCTTGCGGATATACCGAGTTTTACAAAGGCGTTCGATCATCCGGAGCGAGCAGTGTGTTGGATTTTATAACCAATTAGTTTTTTCTTCATTTTTTATGAGCTGATATAGGCGCTTTAGACGCGTTTCACCTGAGGCTGATTTTTTTTCTCTCAAGGCCTGAAGGCGTATTATTGACTTTGTTTTGTGCATGATCACTGCCTAAAGGAATATTGTACAACATTTTTTGAGGGAAACAGGTTTTCTAATTCGTGTATTATCAGTATATTAAAAAATAGAAAAATTGAAGTGTTTATCCTAGCATGAAAATAGGATATGATTTGTTGAAGCATGCGAATATTAATATATATATTTATACCAGCATGTGATTTAACTCTAACTACAGACTTAAAACCGGATGTTTAAAGAAGCGGAAATAAATGATTGTGTAAATTGTGGATTAACCTGCTGCTTGAATTGCTTGCCTGAAGCAGAGTCCAGTATCTTCGAGTGCCTTTCGAAAGAAGATATGGATTACCTGATGACTAGCCGCAGAAATGTCGTGTTTAATCCAGGGGAAACAATTATCAAGCAAAATACATCGACCACTCACTTTGTTTGCATGAAAAAAGGCTTGGCCAAGGTGGTTGCTGAAGGGAGTAATGGTAAAAATGTCATCATGCGGCTCATTTCTACCCATAACCTGGTAACCGCCGGAGGTGTAATTAGTGATGATATTCGGCATTTCACGGTTACTGCGCTAACAACTGTTGAATGTTGTTTTATTGATTCTAGTCGGTTAAATACACTACTTGCCCGCAACAGTCGTTTTGCTTATGAACTTCTGAAATATAATAATAAGCAAAGCATTCAGATGTTAAATACCTTGATTGGGTTAACCCAGAAATATATGCCCGGCCGAGTGGCAGACACCCTCCTGTATTTAAAGAATGAAATATATCAGGCAAATCCTTTTCAATATAAGCTAAGCAAGCAGGAATTTGCAGAAATGTCGGGGATGACCAAAGAGAGCTTCATTCGGAATATGAAAGAGTTAGAGGTCTCTGGAATCATTATACAACGACGTAATGAAATTGAGATTTTGAATGAGCTGGAGCTGATAAAGATCAGCAAAAATGGCTAATTGACATATGTCAATTTTTCCCTCGAAATATATCACTCCTCAGGTCTGAGGATTTAGTACTTTCAATTATACTTTTATACTCAAACTAAAGAATTGGAAGAAATTCCAGATTACATGAATGTACTAAATTTTAAGCGTATGAAACTTAGAGAAATAACCAAGTTATTGTTTGTTGCCTCGCTCGTATTGTTACTTATTCCGGCGTGTGTAAAAGAAGGACCTCAGGGACTTGCTGGTGTCGATGGTGAAGATGGCCTTGATGGTGCCGATGGTGCCGATGGACATGTTACCTGTCTGGTATGCCATGGAGGAGAGAATATTGAAGCGATTCAAGGACAATTTGCAATGTCAGTTCACAAAAGTGGTGTAAATGCAGTTGCTTATGCCGGAGCCAGAGCCGATTGTGCTCAATGTCACTCACATGAAGGTTTTGTCCAGTTTGCCGAATTTGGTGAAGTGTTTGGTGCTATTACTAGCCCTAACGCATGGGAGTGTGGAACTTGCCACGGCTTGCATAATTCTTTCGAGTCGGGAGATTATGCTCTTCGCCTGAGTGATCCTGTTAATCCAATCTTTGATGAGACAGTGACGATGGATCTCATGGGAAATAGCAATTTATGTGCGAATTGTCACCAGTCACGTCGTCCGGAGCCGTCGATTGATAAACCTGGCGACACTTACAAAATTACAAGTACCCATTATGGACCACACCACGGAGCTCAGGCTAATGTTGTTGCCGGTGTTGGCTTTGCCGAAATCGAAGGATCAACTTCGTATCCTGACGCAGGATCCAACCTACACCTTGCTCAAGCCTCTTGCGTTGGTTGTCATATGGGAGAATTTGCAGATGGACAGGGAGGTCACTCCTGGAATCCAAGTGTGAATGCCTGTAATGAATGCCATGAAGCAGATGAGACTGACTTTAACTATGGTGGCGTTCAGACCGATATTCACGATAAGTTGATTGAATTGAGAGACTTGTTGATTGCTCGCGGAGTTGTATCTGGAGATGACCAGGCTGGTTATGGTCCTGTTGTTGGGACTTATCCAATGATCGAAGCTCGTGCCTTCTTTAATTGGGCTGGATTGGAAGAAGATCGTAGTTTAGGTGTTCACAATCCTAAATATGTTAGAGCTTTGTTGAATAATACGATTGAAGCTTTAGAGACAGCAGTACCTGCTAACTAAAAAATACTCAATTTTAAGAAAAAAGCTTCTTATCAAAACAGAAGCTTTTTTCTTATCATGATAAGCTAAACACCACGCAAAATGAAAAAAATTAAATTATTCCTGATTATTGCAGTTCTGGGCTTAGCAATTAGTGCATGTGAGTATGATTTTATTGCCCAGGAAGAACTTCCCGATATCCCTGTGGATGAAGATGTAAGTTTTTCCGAAGTGATTCTCCCTATTTTTACTTCACGTTGTGCTGAATGTCATAAATCTGGCGGACAAGCCCCTGATTTAACTGCAGCTAATGCTTATCAAAGCATTAATAAGGCTAAATATATTGATACTGCTAACCCCGAAGCAAGCTTGATCTATTCCTATGTGGCACCCGGAGCATCAACGCACGGGCACAGACAATACACAGCAGCTCAGGCTCAGTATCTGTTAGTTTGGATCGAGCAAGGAGCAAAAAATAATTAGTGAAAATCAAAAGAAATCATACTATGAAGAATAAAATATTATCTATCCTTTTAGGTTTGTTGGTTTGCACTAATTTGTTTGCTCAGGAAGAAACCGCTGGAGTTAAAGAAAAGGATAAACCTGTTCGGTTTGCCTGGGAAAGCGGTATGCTGATTGATCAGCAAACTTCGCAAATATCAACAGCAAAGACACTGGAAATGGTTATTCAGCATAAATTTGGCTCCATTGATAATGGAAGTTCTGATTTATGGGGTATTTATGCTCCTGCTGGTAATATCAGACTTGGGTTGAATTATGTAGTAGCCAACAACGTGCAAATTGGCTGGGGAATCTCCAGAAGAAATATGTACAATGATTTTAATGCTAAATGGACAATTCTGGAGCAAACGCGTAAAAATAAGGTTCCTGTATTTGTAACAGTATATGCCAATGCCGCCATTGACGGAATGGATCGTGACGATCTGGAGCTTTATAACTACGATATGCCTTATGCCAGATCCCGCTTCAATTTAAAGTCTCGCATGTCATATTTTGCCGAGTTAATTATTGGCCGTAAAGTGACCAATGCTTTGTCGGTGCAGGGAGCAGTGAGCTTTTCGCACGCAAACTTTGTTCCGCAGTGGCAGGATCACGACCGGGTTGGACTTCACTTTAACGGTCGTTTGAAAGTGAGTCCCCAGGGAGCTATCATCTTTAACTTTGATGCTCCTCTGCAAATTGATGATCTCTCAGAACAAAATCCGGGCTGGACTTCGGAGAACACTCCGGGCTGGGATGGTCCTTATCATCCTGAACCAAATTTATCATTTGGTTATGAGGTGTCGACAAGTACACATGCTTTTCAAATCTACATGGGAAACTCTCAGGCGATGTTGTTGCAAGACATGATGATTAATAATTATAATGGCATTGATTTTGATAACTTTGCTATAGGGTTTACAATTACCCGTTTGTGGAGTTTTTAATTGACATTTAAAATTGAGAGATATGAAAAAGCACAGAAGTTTATTGACATTCATTGTCATCGTATTTGTAGGCGGTTTTTTACTGTCGTTTGTAACTGTTCAAGATAAGGTAGCATCAGCGCCGTGGGATATTCCTGAAAAGTATCAGAAGATGGAGAATCCGTATGTTGGCGACAAGTCGTTGGATCGGGTAGGGAAAATTCTCTACATCAAACATTGCCGTTCATGCCACGGAAACACGGGCGAAGGCGATGGACCTAAAGCGGCCAGCATGAAAACAGAGATTCTGTCATTCACTTCAGAGAAATTTCAGGAGGAAGCTGATGGCGTAGTGTATTACCAATCAATTATTGGGCGGGATGAAATGCCTAACTATGAAAGCAAAATTCCGGAAGAGGAAGACCGCTGGGCGGTGGTAAACTACATTAAATCAATGAAGAAGTAAGAACCAGATAAGCCGGAAGTAGTAACTTCCGGCTTTTAACCTTCACAAAAATGTCAATTTTAATCAGGAGTATTTTACTCATCGCATTTCTTTCAGTTGGGATTGTATCCACGGGGCAGATAAAGGAAATGCCCGCCGAAAATAGTCATTGTTTAAATTGCCATGCCAATCAGACTTATTCTTTTTATAACGATTGGTTGGAAGTAGAAACCAAAAGGATGATGAATCCTTTCTACATTTTAGATTCAACAATCATGGTAACGGGTGTTCATGGCGAATTTAGTTGTACCGACTGCCATTCTCCCGATTACGAAACCTATCCACATAACGCCGAACTTAAGCTGGAACCACTAGCCACTTGTCTTGATTGTCATGGTGGCGATGAAACTTATGCAGACTATCAATTTGATAAAATTGAAGAAGAGTTTCATAAAAGTGTTCACTTCCAGAAAAGCGGTGAGAGTTTTACATGTTCCAAATGTCATAATCAGCATTATTATCGGGCAACCGCACGGACGAGCAGCAATGTTGCCGAAATTGTCTCATACAACAACAACATGTGTTTATCATGTCATGATGATGTGTTGAAATATCAAACGGTATCAGCCGAAGAAACGCCACAACTTAGTCAGGTGCATGATTGGTTGCCTAACCAAAAGCTGCACTTCGACAATGTACGATGCATCGAGTGTCATACGGTTGTTGTCGATTCATTCTTGGTATCGCACAACATTTTACCCAAAGAAGAAGCTTTAAGAAATTGCAATGAGTGCCATTCATCCAATTCCATGTTGAAAGCATCGTTGTATAAATATGAAAATCTGCAGGCTCGTTCCGAAGAAGGAAAGATTGGTGCCATTCTCACCAATGAGGCTTATGTGATCGGTGCGAATCAAAATCCGTTATTGAAGTTGTTGAGCTTTATTCTTTTTGGCTTGGCATTCGCAGGGATCGCTATTCACTGGATTTTCAGAATCGTTAAAAAAAGTAAGTAATTATGACTGCTGAGAACAACAAAATATACTTGTACCCGCTATGGCTTAGAATTTGGCATGGAGTCAATGCCTTGGGAATTATTCTATTGATTTTAACCGGGATACGACTGCAGTATTCCGAACTAAGCCTGCTTCCGATGGATTTTGGTTTGGCCGTTCAAATGCACAATATTGCAGGGGTAATTGTAACACTGAGTTACTTCGTTTTTTTTATTGGTAATTTGGTTACTCCTAATAAAAAATACTATAAGATTAAACCTAAAGGCTTGGTAAAGCGGTTGACCAAACAGCTCAATTATTACATCTCAGGTCTGTTTAAAGGCGAAGAGAGTCCGTTTCCGATTTCTGAAAAAAGAAAGTTTAATCCACTACAAAAGTATGCCTATATTTTTGTGATGTATTGCTTTGTCCCAATGGCAATTGTTACCGGGGTCGCCTTGCTTTTTCCTGAGTTGATTATTGAACAGGTTTATTCTGTTAGTGGAATCTTTTTAACCGCCATTTTGCACGGTTCTGTCGGTTTTTTAATATCCATTTTCTTGTTGATTCACTTGTATGTTGCTTCAATTGGCAAAAATCCTTTGGATAATTTTAGAAGCATCATCAATGGATATCATGATGTGCATTCAACTGAAAAAGACAAGAAAAAGGTTTAGCAGCCCTCTGTTATGGCTATTTGGAAGAGCAGGATTTTGATTTGGTATTAGGTAGTTCAGGCTGATTCGGCCCTGAATGAGTTAGGATATTTGCAAAAGGAATTACACTTACTTTTAAAACTATCTCCATGAAATTACCACAATCTGTTAGAAATTTAACTTCGGTTATTGGTGCCTCAATCGCTCTGATAAGTTTACTCATTATCCTGTTCTTATTTAGTATCTCAGCCTTATTCGATATCGGTAGCTCATACCTGGGCATCTTCATTTACATTGCCTTGCCCATGGTGTTGGTGCTTGGCTTAATCCTGATTCCTGTTGGAATAATAAAAGAGAAAAATCGATTAAAGAAGTATCCGGATGAGGTTCATGTGAAAGACTGGCCTGTTATCGATTTTAATCAGCCAACGGTACGCAATGCTTCCATCATTTTTGTGGCTGGCACGATTTGTTTTTTAATCCTTTCAGCCATAGGAAGTTACGAAGCTTTTCATTTAACAGAGTCGGACGAGTTTTGCGGTAAATTGTGTCACCAAGTGATGGAGCCCGAATATACGGCTTATCAGGAATCAGCCCATGAGCGTGTTGGCTGTGTGGAATGTCATGTTGGCTCGGGAGCAGGTTGGTATGTGAAAAGTAAAATGTCGGGTTTGTACCAGGTCTATTCGGTTTTGTTTGACAAATACCCCCGGCCAATCGAAACGCCTATTCACAGTTTGCGGCCGGCACGCGAAACCTGTGAAGAGTGTCACTGGACAGAGAAGTTTTATGCCCGCAAAATCAACACAAAAAAATCGTATCTAGCGGATGAAAATACGACAGAGTGGGATATTCATCTGATGATGAAAACCAGTGCTACTTACAGTGCTCAGGGGCTTCAGGAAGGAATTCACTGGCATATCAACCCCGACATCAAAATTGAATATCGGGCAGTGGACGAAGGACGGGACTCCATTCCATGGGTTCGCTATACAAACTTAAAAACAGGCGAAGTTAAAGTTTACCGGGATGAAGCAGTTGCGATGCCCGACTCTGATATAGAAACAGTGGAGCTTCGAACCATGGATTGTATTGATTGTCACAATCGCCCCTCGCATAATTACTTGTCGCCCGCCAATTTTATCGATGATTACATTACCTCTGGCGAAATTTCAAGAGAATTGCCGGATATCAAGGTGGTTGCCATGGATGCTTTGAGTACCGAATACCCTACGGTTGATAGTGCCATGAATGGCATTGATGCCTACGCAAAGGAGTATTACGAAATTATGTACCCTGAAGTGTTGAAGGAGCAAAAAGAACTTTACGATCGAGCTTTAGAAGCGATCAAAACAGGCTATCGGAAAAATATATTTCCGGTGATGAAGGTCAACTGGACGGTCTATCCAAACCATTTGGGGCATCTTGAAACCACCGGTTGTTACCGTTGCCATAACGACCGCCATGAAACAGCAAAAGGAGAGATTATTTCACGTGACTGTAATCTTTGCCATGATATTCTAGCTCAGGGGACGGCCGACCAGCTGGCCTTCGGAACATCAGCCAGTCCGCTGGAATTTGAACATCCGATTGATATCAATGAAAAGTGGCGTACAACATTCTGTTCCGACTGTCATTTTAGTTTGTATTGATCAGAATATTTGATTATTTTGGAGCTGAATCGTTGAAGTAAAAATAGAATTTGAAAAAGATAGTAATTACTTCAGCCTTGCATGAGGTTGGAGTAATTTTTTGTTAAAAGGTAAGATCAATTAGATCGAAAATTATCACTTAAGCTTGTGGAGAATGAAAAGAATAAAATCTGCTCTGTTTTCAATGTTAACCAGCTCATGTCTGGTCGTTATATTTGGGGTGGCGATAGCCTATGCTACTTTTTTAGAGAATGACTACGGTACCCAAACAGCAAAAATATTAGTTTACAATGCCTTGTGGTTTAATATTCTATTAGGTGTAACCGCAGTCAACTTGGTTGGTGGCTTGTTTTACTATAAAGCTTTCCAGCTGAGGCGTTGGAGCATGGTGCTCTTTCATCTGGCATTCATAGTTATCCTGATTGGAGCAGGCATTACCCGTTTTTATAGTTATGAAGGGATGATGCATATTCGTGAAGGCCAGGATTCGAATCAATTAATATCGACTAATACGTTTATACAGGTTGAAGCGTCAACAGAAGCTGCAACGAGTCGGGACGATTGGGAGGTGATGTTTTCACCCTACACCGGTAACCAATTTGACAAGTCGCTGGAGCTTGGGGGCAATGAGCTGGAGATTGAGGTGCTGGATTATGTTTCCTCGGCACTAGAAAGTGTTGTGGCCGACGAAGGAGGGAGTCCGATGCTTTCTTTTGTCCTCGTTAATCGGAATGCATCTCGAGATGATGTTGTGTTGGAGCTAAACGAGGAAATTACTCGCAATAATTTTCGGGTTAGCTTCGAAGGGAAAAATACCAATTCATCGATTTATCTGAGGCGTTCGGCTGATAGCCTTCTTTTGAAAGCGCAAGATAGTATTCAAGTGGTAGCGATGAACGGAAATGTGGAGCAGACTGTTGCTCCAGGAGACGAAATTTCATTGAAAAGTCAGGGCATGTATCAATTGGGGAATCATATTTTTGCGCTGAAAGCCTATTATCCATTTGCTCGGAAAGTGTTGTCGCGCGTTACCGGTGCTGCAGCTGCTCAGGCCAGCGATGCCATTATGGTTGATTTAAAGCTAAATAGTCAGCAAAAACAAGTGGCGGTATTTAAAAATTCAGGCGAGCAGGCAAAAACCGCTCAAACCCGTTTGGGTGATGTGGATGTTAAACTGAGCTTTGGCCCCAAATTGATAGAACTCCCGTTTAAAATTTTCCTGAATGATTTTCAACTCGAGCGCTATCCGGGCAGTATGAGTCCCTCGTCCTATGCCAGCGAAGTAACGCTAATTGATCGACGCAACCAGCTTGAAATGCCTTATCGGATTTTCATGAACAACATTCTGGATTATGATGGCTTTCGCTTTTTTCAGTCTTCTTATGATACAGATGAAAAGGGCACGGTTCTTTCTGTGAGCTATGATTACTTAGGGACGGGAGTCACTTACGTGGGTTATTTCCTAATGACCTTGGGGATGCTAGCTACTTTTTTCAATAAAAAGAGTCGTTTTCAATCGCTCTTGCGTTCAAGTGTCCGGTTGAAAAACCTGAAAAAGAAGAGCTTTTTCGGCTTTCTTTTAGCCGTATTAATGGTGTCTCCGGCTATTGTTAATGCCCAAAATGGCAACATGGTTAAAATTGACAAGGACCACCTGAAGCAGTTTGAAACCTTGCTGGTGCAAGATACCAAAGGGCGTGTTGAGCCCGTTAATACATTGGCCTCAGAAGTTTTACGCAAACTGAACAAGAAAAACACCTTTGAAGGACTGAGTGCTTCGGAAGTGTTCTTGGGAATGAGTTCCCGTCCGGCTGCCTGGCGAAATGTGCCAATTATCCGTATTAGCAATGGAGAACTCCGTAAGCGATTGGGGTTTCGGGACGAATATGTTACTTTCAACCAAATGCTGGATCCGAATACCGGAGTTTACAAGCTACAGCAGCTGGTCGATGAAACCTATCAAAAGCAACCCACCCAGCGAAATAAGTATGATAAGGAAATCATTAATGTGGATGAGCGAATGAATATCTGCTATCAGATTTTTCAGGGCGATTTTCTGAAAGTATTTCCCATTCAGAACGATGAAAATAACAAGTGGGTTGGCGAGAAGGAGTTTTATAAGAAGACTGCTAGCGAAGGAGGAGAAGAACGCTTGTTGACCGATTATTTTCAGGCTGTAAATGAAGCGATCAGCCGGGGCAGTTTCGGAATGGCTGACCAGAAGTTAAATGCCTTAAAAGATTTTCAACAAACTCATGGGAATGAAATTATTCCCAGTCAGGCAAAAATAAATTGGGAAATCCGCTATAATAACTGGAATATTTTTGGATGGCTGTCCAAGATCTGCGGAGTGGTGGGTTTCTTGCTGCTGATTACTCATCTGCTTGGGATCTTCAACGAAAAATTAAAACTGAAAAGAATATTGAGTGCAGGAACATGGCTGGTTGCAGTTGTTTTTGCTGCCTATACAGCCGGATTGGCGCTCTTGTGGTATATTGCCGGCCATGCACCTTGGAGCAATGGGTACGAAACCATGCTTTACATTGGTTGGGCCTCGTTGCTGACGGGGTTTGTTTTTCTGAAGAGATCGCATATTACTTTGGCGGTTACCACTATTCTGGCTTCCTTAATCTTAATGGTGGCCGGTATGAGTTGGATGAATCCCGAAATCACGAATCTGGTTCCGGTTCTGAAATCGTATTGGCTGATTGTTCATGTGGCCGTTATTACGGCAAGTTACGGCTTTTTGGGTGTGGCTGCGTTGGTTGGCTTCCTGAACCTGATTATCATGACGCTGCGTAAACCTGGAAATCTGAAGAATACCTCATTTACCATTGTTGAACTGGCTATCATTATTGAATTAAGCATGATTGTTGGTTTAATCCTTTTAACCGTAGGTGCATTTATCGGTGGAGTGTGGGCCAACGAATCGTGGGGCCGTTATTGGGGGTGGGATCCGAAAGAAACTTGGGCTTTGGTCACCATTCTGGTGTACTCCTTCATTATCCACCTGCGCAAAGTACCAGGCATGTACAACCATTTTGTGCTTAGTGCATTGGCTTTAGCTGGTTTTAGTTCAGTTCTTATGACTTTCTTTGGAGTGAACTACTATTTGTCGGGAATGCACTCGTATGCTCAAGGCGATGCGCCAGCCATTCCAAGTTTCGTTTATGTCGCTGTTGCGGTCGTGTTTATTGCAATCTTTTTGGCAGCCCGATCAGAGAATAAATATGGCGATGCCGAAAAGGTTGTGAAGCTTGAAGCGAAAGACGAGTAAGGCTGGAGTCGAATTGTGCAAAACTCGGGTTGGAATATTCCCGGTGAGTTCAGTTGTAAAAATCAAAAAATAGTAAAAGCCAGTAGCTGTTTTAGTTGCTGGCTTTTAGTATGTTTCGGGCCATGCCCCGGAAAATAAAAAGATGAAAAGGCCAGGATAAGCCCCAATAAAAGCGACCCCAGACCCCAATAGGACGATAAGTAGCAGTTTGTATCAGGCGGTTTTCATTGCCCGATTGCACAATTTTAAATTCAAGCCAGGCTTCTCCCGGAAGCTTCATTTCAGCATAGAGCAGCAAGCGCTTTTTTTGTTTATCGGCCAGCAGCACCCGCCAAAAATCCAGCGCATCGCCATTCATGATTTCATCGGGGTTGGTGCGCCCACGCCGTAAACCAATGCCCCCGGTTAGCTTATCCATGTAGCCTCTTATTTGCCAAAGCCAGGTGCCATAATACCAGCCATTGTCACCTCCGATTGACCAGATGGTTTGCAGTACTTTATCCGGATTCTGTGTAAAAGTTACCGACTGTTTATTCCAGTAGCATCCATAGTTCGGAACATCAATTTGATCGGCATAATTTGGATTGAACTCGGTCGAACTCAAAGCATCTTTCCAACTAGAGAATACCTGGTTTTGACGGATTTTCGTAAAGGCAGCTTCAACGGCCTCGCGGTAGGTCATGGGCTCAATCTGAAGCATTTCGGCTAGTGAATTTTCTTTGGCAATCACTTCGACCTTTAAGCTGTTAACCAGGTTAATGGCTAGTTTGTAGGAGGTAGAAGTAATGAAGAACAGCCAATAGGAGGAAAGCCGCGGTGTCATGATAGGTAGGGTGACGATGCGTCGTTTTAGTTTCCGGATTTCAGCATATTGGAGCAGCATATCTTTGTAGGAAAGAATATCTTTTCCACCAATATCAAAAGATTGGTTAAAGCAGCTTTCGTTGTTTAGCACGCCAACCAGAAATTTCAATACATCGCGAATGCTGATCGGGTGGGATAGGGTGAGTACCCATTTGGGGGTGATCATAATTGGCAACTTTTCAACCATATCACGGATAATTTCAAAGGAAGCGCTTCCCGACCCAATAATGATGCCGGCATGCAAGGATGTCAGCGCGTAATCGCCTTTTTCAAGTTCCTTTTCCACATTTAGACGCGAACGCAAGTGCTTGGAAAGGTATTTGTCGTTGGATATTCCCCCCAGATAAATCACCTGCCTCGCTTTCGATTGACTGATCAGATTTCTGAAATTGCGTGCTGCTGTTAGTTCTAATTCTTCAAAATCACCGGAAGTAGAAGCCATGGAGTGAATCAGGTAGTAGGCTACATCAATTTCGCGGGGAAAGTCTGACTGATTGTTTGCACTGAGAAAATCGATTTCCACCAGTTGGACTTGCGGATGATTGGTCCATTTTTCTTCCACACGGTCCAGGTTGCGTACACAGCAAATTACGTCATGCTTTTGCTCCAGTAAAAGGGGCAAAATGCGCTTCCCCACATAACCAGTAATGCCTGTTAGTAATATTTTCATGTTTTGTCTTTGAAGTTTTAACAATCAAAAGCGCAAAATGATGGATCATTGATGGTTGAACAAGCGATATGTTCTAACTATTAGGGGGCGCATATCTTCTGATTAAACGAAAAACCTGTTCGGCAGTGTCACTAATCAACTCAGGTGCTTGCGTTAGACTCTCCTCCAAAGAAAGTGGCCCGTTGGGGAGTGCAAACAGCGAACTGAAGCCTTCGTGGTAAAGTTCATGGTAACGGTCACCTAACAAACCGGCAAAACCAATACATGGTTTGCCATATTTGCGGGACAGTTGAACCACGCCCCACGGTGTTTTTCCTTGTTTGGTTTGATGATCGATTTTTCCTTCTCCGGTGAAGACAAGATCTGCCTCTATTATGGCTTGTTCAAGTCCGGTTTGTTCACTGATGATGGAAAAGCCGGGGCGTAGCATTGCTCCGGCAAAAGCGACCAGACCAGCACCCAAGCCTCCGGCAGCTCCGCCGCCCGGTAGTTGTGAAAGATCAAGCTGCAAGTCTTTCTGAATGATTAGAGCCAAATGTGTTAAGTTTTTATCGAGTTGTGATACCATTTGCGGTGTTGCTCCCTTTTGCGGTCCATAAACGGCAGATGCGCCGTTGGGACCGATAAGCGGATTGTTCACATCGCAGGCCACTACAATTTCCGTTTGTTTCAAAATTGGCAATACGGATGATTGGTCAATGTGACGCAACTGATCTAAATGACCACCTCCTTCAGTAATTTCCTGATTGGTTTGATCCAGAAAATGATAGCCGAGTGCCCGAGCCATTCCAGTGCCTCCGTCGTTGGTGGCGCTACCGCCAATGCCGATGATGAGCTTGCGAGAGCCTCTCCGCATGGCATCTTTCATCAGTTGGCCGGTGCCTCGGGTTGTTGTTGTCAGCGGATTTCGGTCTTCAGAGCTTAGAAGCTCAATGCCGGAAGCCGTTGCCATTTCAATAACTGCAGTCAGCCCGTTGTCCAGCATGCCGTAGCTTGCGTCAATCTCTCGTCCCAAAGGATCAGTAACCCGGCAGCTTATTTGTTGGCCTCCTTCCATTGCTAGCATGGTTTGTACAAATCCTTCACCGCCATCGGCAACCGGAATGCTTCTAATTTCTGCATATTTATCTACTCGCTTGATTCCTTCTGCCATGTGACGAGCGACCTCGGTGGCGGACAGGCAATCTTTAAAGGAATCGGGAGCCAGGAGTATTTTCATTTCAGTTTGATTTTGAAGTTAAATTTAGCAGAATGAATTGAATTATCCGCAACACGCAGGATGATGCTAGAATTTGAACGATTTAGAATGATTCGGAAGTGCTGATAGATGATTGTTTTTATTGGGGCTTTCTTCTTTTAGATTGAGATTGTGGAGATTGTTTTCATATTGCTATTTTTGTGCGCGTAAATTACTGTCAAACCTAAATTAACTCAAATAATGAAACTTCAACTTGTAGTTCTTCTGCTTCTGTTTTTTGTTTCTACGATTTTTGCCGCTAGGGTCGACACCCTGAAACTGGAAAGTGCCGCAATGACTAAAACGATTCCAATTATGGTCATTCTTCCCGATAGTTATCATTCTGATAACGGAAAGCTTCCCGTTGTTTATTTGCTGCATGGCGCAGGAGGCAATCATACTGATTGGGTGAGTAAAGTTCCCACGATAAAAGCGTATGCCGATCAGTATAATCTGATTATTGTATGTCCTGATGGTGGTTTTACCAGTTGGTATTTTGATAGCCCGGTTGATTCGGCGATGCGATACGAAACCTATGTGTCAAAGGAATTGGTGAGCGCGGTTGATCAACAGTATCGAACGATTGCAGAACCTGCTGGTCGCGCCATTACCGGGCTGAGCATGGGGGGACATGGCGCTTTTTACCTGGCATTTCGTCATCAGGATGTGTGGGGAGCTGCCGGAAGTATGAGTGGGGGACTGGATATTCGACCTTTTCCAAACAACTGGGATATCCCGAAACGATTGGGAAGCTATGCCGACAACAAGGAGGTGTGGGAGGGAAATTCGGTCATCAATCTGATTTATTTGCTGGACGGACGAACGTTGAAGCTGATTTTTGATTGCGGCGTGGATGATTTCTTTTACGATGCTAATCAGCGAATGCACCAAAAACTGCTGGAACGAAATATTCCGCATGACTACACCGAAAGGCCTGGCGCACACAATTGGGCGTACTGGACCAATTCAGTGAAATACCATTTGTTGTTTTTTCATGATTATTTTGAGAAGAATCAATAAACATGTCCGCTCATTTTTACCTTGAATCCGCTTGGTTTTAATTGGGCATATGGGACTTAGGTTTTCGATGCGAGTTAATCAGACCAACTCTTTTTTTCTATAAGTACAGAGATACTCAAAAGCTGATTTGTTCGGGCTTTCGGTTTAAATTTACTTTAAATCATAGGATGTCGCTAGAACAACATGTCCATTACTGCAATTTTGGGTTATTTTTGCAGCAGATGATTCGAAAATTAAATAGTAATACGATCCTAAAAAATTAATAACATGACCATTAGTGCATTACAAAAAGCCAGGGCTCAATACCAGCCTAAACTTCCAAAATCATTGAAAGGTGCCGTTAAACTTGTAGAGGGTACTGCAACAGAATCAGTTGCCGATCAGGAAGACATCAAAGACTTATTTCCGAACACTTACGGAATGCCTATCATCACCTTTGAAGAAGGTACTGATGCTGAAAAATTTTCTGCTGTAAATGTTGGTGTTATCCTTTCCGGTGGACAAGCTCCCGGTGGACACAACGTGATCTCAGGTATTTTTGATGGAATTAAAAAACTGAATGCTGATAGCAAACTATATGGATTCCTGGGTGGTCCGGGAGGATTGGTTGATCATGATTACATTGAAATTACTGCCGAATACCTTGAAGCTTACCGTAACACCGGAGGTTTTGACATCATTGGATCAGGTCGTACTAAGTTGGAAGAAGAAGCTCAATTTGACAAAGGTCTTGAGATCTTGAAAAAATTGGACATCAAAGCATTGGTTGTTATCGGTGGCGATGACAGTAATACTAACGCTTGTGTGTTAGCTGAGTACTACGCTGCTAAAAAGGCAGGTGTTCAGGTAATTGGTTGTCCTAAAACAATTGACGGTGACTTGAAAAACGAAATGATTGAAACTTCATTTGGTTTTGATACAGCCGTAAAAGTATATGCTGAATTGATTGGTAACATCCAGCGTGATGCTAACTCAGCAAAAAAATATTGGCACTTTATCAAACTGATGGGACGTTCAGCATCGCACATTGGTTTAGAAGCTGCCCTGCAAACACAACCAAACATCACCCTGATTTCGGAAGAAGTAGCTGAGAAAAAGCAAACGTTAGACGAAATCGTGGAGTACATGGCTAGTATTGTTATTAAACGTGCTGAAAACGGTGATAACTTCGGTGTAGCTTTGATTCCTGAAGGATTAATTGAGTTTATTCCTGAAATGAAAATTCTGATTGGTGAATTGAATGATTTGCTGGCAGAAGGAACTAAAACCGCTGAAATCTTCCAGGGAGTTAAAAGAAGCTACCGTCGTGAGTGGGTTGCTGAAAAAATTTCAGCAGAATCAGCCGCTGTTTTCCGTTCATTGCCATCAGGGATTGCAAACCAATTGACTTTGGACCGCGATCCACACGGAAACGTTCAGGTTTCGTTGATTGAGACTGAAAAACTGTTGGGCGAAATGGTGAAAGCCAAATTGGCTGAGTTAGCAGAAAAAGGCGAGTTTAAAGGTAAATTCGGAACTCAGTACCACTTTTTCGGATACGAAGGTCGTTGTGCTGCTCCTTCGAATTTCGATGCAGACTACTGCTACTCTTTAGGAACAACAGCATCTGTGTTGATCGGTGAAGGAAAAACAGGTTATATGTCAAGTGTGCGTAATACGACTTCACCGGCTGAAGATTGGATCGCTGGCGGAGTGCCCATTACGCAAATGATGAACATGGAGAGACGTCATGGCCACATGAAGCCGGTAATTCAGAAAGCTTTGGTTGAGCTGGATGGCGCTCCATACAAATACTTGTTAGCCAACCGCGACAAGTGGGCTACTGAGACCAGCTATTTGTACCCGGGACCAATTCAATACTGGGGGCCAAGCGAAGTTTGTGACCTTACGACAGTTACCTTGAAACTGGAACAAGAAGCAAAGTAATTTGCTGATTAAGCGATATCAAAAACCCTCTGGATTCAGTTTGCAGAGGGTTTTTTATTTTCTAAAGGAGCTTTACAGTAAGGAACGCTATTGCTGCGTAGATAGAGCCGTGCTTACTACGATTGCTGTTGAATTTGAAAAACTCCTAAATAATTTCCGTGCCGAAGGTAGAGCAGGCCATTATGGATAACCGGGTGGGCAAAATGCTCTTTGCTTCCTTTTTTTAGTTTGAAGGAGCTTCGTGTTTTCAGTCCTTCAGCAGTTGCTTCAAGGAGCGAAACCGTTCCTTTGTTGCTATAAAAGTAAATCATACCATCAGCCTGAATAGTAGTTCCCCGGCCGATTTTTAGACTATCGGTTTGTGCTCCGGTTTCGCAGTCGATGGCAATAAACTGATTTTGACGGTGGCTGCTGGCGTAAAGGTGATTATTAGCTAAAATAAGGCCGCCCATGTAATTGTCAAGCTCGGAATTTTGCCAGAGTTGTTCGATGGTCGTGCCATCTTCATTCAACTTTAGTTTCACGCCACAGTTGCCATCGCCCGCCGAATAATAGATGAAGCCTTCATCAAACAAGATGGTGTTGGCATGGGTGTCGCCTTTGCCGAGAGACCGCTCTTCGGGTTTGGTGTTGGTTTGCTCGTGCGACCAAAGAAGCTGGCCGGTTTCTGCATCAAGCCCCAGAAGATGGTAGGCCGAAAAAGTAGCCAGCATTTTTTTTTCGCCCCATTCAAACAGTAGGGGCGAGTTGTATCCGGGACGTTTTCCTAAACAGCTTCTGGACCAAACCAGTTCGCCGGAAAAACGGTTGAGGGCAACCACATTGTGCTGTTCGCCTCCGGGTTGGCAATAAACCCACTCATTGTTGACCACCAGAGCCTGCGAAAATCCAAAACGAGGAAAGGTTCCTTCGAGGTCTGTCACCATATTTATAGACCACAACCGGTTTCCGGTTTCGGCACTCAGGCAGGAAATATCACCCAGTCCGGAACAAATATAAACCAGGTCATTAACTAGAGTGGGAGTACCGCGTGAGCCTTGAAAGTTAGTGGTCCATTCCTTGCCGTAGGTGGAGCGCCAAATTTCATTGCCATTATGGTCTAATTTGAACAGGTATCCAAGGCTGTCTATTTCTCCGGTAACATAAACAAACTCGTCGCTAACTATTGGGCTACTGTAACCGTTGCCTAATGATTCCGTTTCCCAAACAATTTGAGGACCTTTATCGGGCCAGCTAGCCAGTAAATTAGATTCATGGTAGGCGCCTGAACGATTTTCACCACGCCACTGGGTGATTTCGGGTTTGGGCTGGCAGGCAAAAAAAAGAGGTAGTGAGAAAAGAATGAGAAGCTTTTTCATACGCTAAGAGACATTGGTTAAGTTTTTTCTTTACAAGTATGAAAAAGTTCGCGGGCATTACAGGTGAGCGTTCAAAAATCCTAGTCAATCAGCAAGTTGTCAATCCAAGTCCGGAAAACTTGAATTTCATGAAGGATGCTTGCTCGGTCATGGGGATGATTAGAATGAATAGGAACGCCATCCGCATGGTTTTGCGTGTAAACATAGGCTTTTTCATGCCCGGTTTCGCTCCGAATTGTTTTAAGTTCTCGTTTATACAATGGAACTTCTTCCCAGCGATCCAGGATGTCAAGTTCCTGGGTGCTTACATCGACCAATTTTCCGGAGACCTGTTTGCCAACTGACGGTTTTACAAATAGATAACCCGTACTTGGATTGGTCAGGCATTGGTAGTCATTTAGCTGTGCCTGTCGATAGATTGCTTTTCGTTTTAGCAGTCCCTCAAAAAAATCCGGATCAGCAATTGTTCCGTAAGTGAAAAGCTGGAAATCTCTCATTGGGATTCAATTTAGTTAAATTTAAAAAATGAGGAGCTGGTTTTCAAACTATTTAATTAATCAAGCAAGACAGTTTTCGGGATTTGGATCCTTTTGAAAATGTGAAAATTAGCCAGAACTATCTGAAAGAAGCAAAATTTGTGTAAATTCGTTTATTCATTAACAATTTAAACCCCCGCCAAATCGCGGCCTCGCACCTTACCGGCGGGGGATCTTTTTGTCCAAATTCGTAACGAGATCGTTTTGTTATTTTGTGAAAGTCTTTGTCTGTCAGTTTGAAGGCTTAATTCGGCTTGTTCTCCAACTTGGAGAAATACGCCAACTGCATATCCAACTCTTCGGCACTTGGAATATCGTTAAAATGCCATTTCTCCATGATGGTACCATTTTTAATCAACATCAAGCCCGGGTTTGAGCGGATCATGGTTTTCAGGGTAATTTCATCGGCATTAAATAGTTCGAAATGGATGTCATTGCTAGATCGAAATTCCTCTATGTTTTCCGTTAATGAAGAGGTCAGTCCAATGAAATTCATGTTATTCGCTTCGGCATGGTCAGCCAGTTGATTGATGGCTTCCATTTGAGATAAGTCGGTTTCTTCGAGGTTATAGGCAATGTAAAAAAAGGTATAGTTTTCATCATACAGAAAGAAATCTTTGATGTCTTCACCTTCCGGCGTTTCAATGAAAAAGTTGTGAATGGGTGGTTCATAGCCTTTTTGAACAAGAACGGGTTCATCCATCGATACAAATTCCCAGTTTATCGTGTCTTGCCAAGGGTAATTCTGTTGGTTAAATTCCTCGATCTCTCCGGTGTTTTTGTTCTTATAGTGAAACGTATTTTCATAAACATCCTTTGGAGCTCCTTCGGGAACCTGCATGCTTTCTGGAATATTTACCCCGGTCTTGTACGGACGAAAATCCATAATGGGCAGGTGATTGTAGGAATAATCAACCAGATAGGCAAAAACAAAAACGGTTGCTGCTCCCATAATGGTCGCTATCAGTGGGAAATTTGCCGGCTTGTATTTTTTCCGGTAAGCAAAAACCACGATCGCAAATGCGATAAAAAGAATATTTTTCGCAAATGTTTCCCAGTTGGTTAAAGTCAGCGCATCGCCAAAGCAACCGCAATCGGTGACCGGATTATTGATAGCGATGAAGAGGGTCAACACCGTAAAAAAGCCCATCATCATCAAACTCAGAAGCGAAAAGAAGGAGATGAAAATATTTAGCACAAGCGCCACTCCAATAATAAATTCGGAGGCTGATAATAAGACTCCGATTGGAAAAGCCAGTTCCGTGAGCCATTCCATGCCCCAAGCATTGAAATAGTCGGTAAACTTGTAGGCCATTCCCCAGGGATCAATTCCCTTAACGAAACCCGAAAAAATAAAGACTAAGCCCAGTGAGATGCGTGCGATGTGCCAAAAAGTTTTCATTGTTTTTACTCTTTAAATTCAAGCTTTATTAACGCAAAAACAGCATAATTGATCATATCGAGATAATTGGCATCAATACCTTCGGAGATAATTGTTTGTCCTGCGTTGTCTTCAATTTGCTTTGTTCGCTTAATCTTCATTAAGATAAGGTCGGTGATGGAACTGATTCGCATTTGTCTCCAAGCCTCATCATAATCATGATTTTTATTGAGCATGAGGTCTTTCGCCTGGTTGAAGTAATTCAGATATAGCTCATGCGTTTCTTCGTGGCTGAGGTCATCGTGATCGGCAATGCCTTTTTCCAGCTGAATTAAAGCCATGATACAGTAGTTGATGATACCGATGTACTCCGAACGGCTGTCTTCTGCTACTTTCATGGTTCCTTTCATTTCGATACTCCTAATTCGTTGACCCTTAATGAAGATTTGGTCGGTCATTGAACTGGGACGTAAGATTCGCCAGGCAACACCATAATCTTTCATCTTTTTCAGAAAGATATCTTCGCAAATTCCGATAACGTGGTTGTATTGTTGAATGGTTTTTTCCATGTTGTGCTTTTTATATTGGGCCATAAAAATAGAAATTAAATGCGTATTTTGTTGGCTTTATCTTACTTTTGTAATTGGTATTGTCTAACTCCTCAAATTGTTATGTTTTATGTTGGTCACAAGTTCAACGAGTAAGTTTTTTAAACGAAAACATTCGATTAACCTCAATGGTCAATTAATTGATCTAAGTAACCCTATTGTGATGGGGATTTTAAACGTAAGTTCCGACTCGTTTTTCGATGGTGGCAAGTATGTAAGCGAAGATGCGATTGTGCAACGAGCCGAGCAGATGATAGAAGAAGGAGTTTCAATTATTGATATTGGAGCGGTTTCTACACGTCCGGGGGCAGGCGCTATCTCAACGAAGGAAGAATTGTTGCGTTTACTACCTGCCATAAAAGCGGTGCGTAAGCACTTTCCGGATATTCCGGTTTCGGTCGATACGTTTCGCTCGTGGGTTGCCTTGCGGGTTGTTGATGAATGTGGCGATTGCATTGTCAACGATATTTCGGGTGGTGATTTTGATGAGCACATGTTTGACACCGTGGGGAAATTGGGCTTACCTTATATTCTGATGCATATTCGTGGAAATCCTCAAACCATGCAGGATAATCCTCACTATGATGATATCATTAAGGATATTTCAAAATATTTTTCTGAGCGCGTTCGCCGTTTGACGAAGGCCGGTGTTAAGGATGTGATTCTTGATCCGGGCTTTGGCTTCGGAAAGACTGTTGACCATAATTTCGATCTACTGAACAGACTGGATGCCTTTAAGGTATTTCAATTGCCTGTTTTAGTTGGGGTTAGTCGAAAGTCTATGATCCAAAAATTATTGGACGTGGATGTAGAAAACAGTTTAGGTGGAACGATAAGTGCTAATACCATGGCCTTGCTTGGCGGAGCCGATATCCTGAGGGTGCACGACGTGAAGGAAGCCGTAGAATCAGTTCGGATTTTTACCAAGCTGAAAGAAGTAGCTAGCTTATGAACCTATTTATAACATTACGATTTCTCGATGTTTTAGACATTTTACTGGTAGCGTTTTTACTCTATCAGTTATACTTGCTTATTAAGGGAACCGTAGCGTTCAATATTTTCATCGGACTTTTTTTGGTTTACCTTTTTTGGCTCTTGGTTCGGGCTCTGAACATGGAACTTCTGGGTTCTTTCATGGGGCAGTTTATTGGGGTCGGCATTTTAGCGCTGATTGTTGTTTTTCAACCTGAGATCCGGCGTTTTTTATTGCTCATTGGTAGTAATTCGCAAGTAAATCGCTTTCTGAGTGTTGAGAAATTATTTAGCTCCGATAAGACAAAATCAGCTTCCGGTCAGCATTTGAAAATGATTTCAAGAGCATGTGAAAACATGTCAAAAACAAAAACAGGCGCTTTGATCGTCATTGCACAGGATTCAGAATTGAAGGATTATGTGCGGACCGGGGAGAAAATTAATGCGCGGATTTCTGATGCCCTGCTTGAAACAATTTTTTTTAAAAATACACCTTTGCATGATGGCGCCGTGATCATTAACCGCAACAAAATAGCAGCGGCTCGATGCATTATGCCTTTAACTAATAAAGAAGATCTCAATCCCTTGTTGGGGCTGCGTCATAGAGCAGCTGTTGGGATTACCGAAAGTACCGATGCTGTTGCCATAGTAGTTTCTGAAGAAAATGGTCACATCTCTATTGCCCAAAAGGGAAAATTGACGCAGAATATATCTGTTATTGAACTGAGTAATAGCCTGGAAAATATAATTATAGAAGTGGATGATGCTGAATAGTCTACAAGATATTCGAATCTTACAGTCCGGTAGTTTTGAAATCAACCTTTTGGATTTGATCCTCATTGTATCCCTGTTTATTTTCTGTTTTTTTGTTCTGAGCTTGCTTCGACGGCTGATTCAACGACTTAGTGCTAAGAACAATATCTCGTTGCGATTCAATCGGTTTTTACATCAAGGGGCCAGGCTCTTTGTGGGAATCACCTTTCTGCTTTTATTTCTAAAAGTGCTTAATGTTCAGGTGTCCACTGTTTTTAATTATGAACTGTACGCAGATGAGAAGTTTCAGCTTCGAATCTACAATATCTTCATTGTTTTCATATTATTATATATTATCAACGGGCTTTCTTTTGCCGTAGAGTATTGGTTTGATACGCGTATTGAAAATAAGAAGCTTGATATTGGCAGAGGGAAATCATTTCTACAAATTGTAAAATACCTTATTTGGTTGGTTGGAATCATCGTTTTGATAGGAACGATGGGGTTTAAAGTTACCCTTTTGATTGCCAGTATTTCTGCCCTATTAATTGGTGTAGGATTTGGACTGCAGCATATTTTCAACGACTTCTTCTCTGGAATCATTATTCTTTTTGATGGTTCGGTGAAAGTTAATGACGTGGTGGAGTTGGAAGGGGTTGTTGGCCGTATTTTGGATATTGGTCTCCGTGTATCGAAGATTCTTACACGCGACAATGTGATTATCATTGTTCCCAATTCCCGGTTTACCGGCCAGGAAGTAATTAACTGGAGTCATAATGCTGATGTAACCCGGTTTTATGTGTCCGTAGGTGTCGCTTACGGATCGGATGTCCGATTAGTTGAACGAATTTTGCTGCAAGTGGCCAAGGAACATTCACAAGTTGTAAAAACGCCTGCTCCCTTTGTTCGCTTCAAAGATTTTGGTGAATCATCGCTCGATTTTGAACTGTACTTTTGGACTGGCAATGACTTTCTGGTTGAAAATATTAAAAGTGATTTGCGCTTTGATATCGACAAGCAGTTTCGGGAAAACAAGGTTGAAATTCCATTTCCTCAGCGTGATCTTCATTTTAAAAGTAAAGATTTTGATTAACTAATACGCTGGGCGGTTTGAAGATCGAAATCGCGGGTGGAAATGAACAGTAAGGAGATTCTTTGATTTTAGCTCAATTTAATGGCTTCCAAATTTGAACAAAACAAGTAAGGCCTTGTTGCAGGTTGATTTGCCTCTATTGCATATCCACATTGTCTAAGTGGCTTGAAATTGACTCACCGGGTAGCATCAAGTCACCCGGCGAGTCAATTGGGATCTATAAAAAATTATAACTCAGACTAAAGTAAAAACTCCGCCCTGGCGAATAAAGAGGTCGATTCTCTGCACTTCTCACTGATCTTGAAAGATGTTCGTAATAAGCTTCATCGAACAGGTTTTGAGCGGCTACCGAGAAATGGAGTTGCTGGGTCAAGGTATACGATGCTTTCAGGTCTATCCGATTGAAAGCTGGTGTTTTTGTTTCACCATAACTTGTTGCAATTCGGTTTTGCTCAAAAGCATGGCGAAAGTGCAATTCTGTTCGCAGCTTCTTTTTGACGAATGATCCAAGTAGTCGATAGCGGAATTCCATGGGCGGAATTTCGGGTAAGGCCTCATTGGTCGTTGTATTTTCTCCGTGGGTGTAAGCCAGCTCGGCTACCTGCTGAAAATGCGTTCCCAGCAGTTGTTGCCAGCTTATTTCAAGACCACTTATTCGAGCATCATCAATATTAATGAATTGTCGCACACCGGCTGCAGTAGCCATGCGCGGCTGCAAATCGTTTCTGATCTCCGAAGAAATGTAATTGGATAGGAAGGAAGCGAACAGGTTGATGGTTGCATTGGTTTGTTCGGTTTTGTAATCGAAAATCAAATCAAGCTGATTGTTGGTTTCCGCTTTCAAGCCTGGATTGCCAAGCATTTCATAGGGATCCAGTCCGATAGGAAACAAGTTAATGTAACGCTCGGCCAAACTTCCACTTCGCTGGGCCATTCCCATCCATAAGCTGAAGGAGATGTTGTTGGTTAGCGTTTTTGTTCCCCCCAAGCTCAGCGCCGGGTTAAGGATATCGGAATTCAGGTTGCTGTAGTTTGATGCGAAGTTCTCATCTAGCTCACGAGCTTCAGCATGGTTTAGTTCCAAACGGCCGGAAAAAACCAGGTGATAGGCATCGCCTTGGTGGTGGTATTCTGCGAAAGCACTATTCTTCCGGATGAGAGCATCTTGCCATACATTATCCAGTATTGTTTTTCCGGCCATGAGACCCATCAGGATGTTACGTTCGCGCGTACCCTCGGCATTCTCAACACGCATGCCGGTTCCGGCATAGAGCCAATCCTTTTCAAAATCGAACCGAAGTTCGGTTCGTCCTCCGGCATTGTTGGTTTGAGCAGCTGTGTTGGCATCCACCATCCGTGGATTCATCATTTTGTCGTGGTTGTCCATCAAATGATCTACTTTTGTGGCGTATACGGTAGTGTTCCACGATGAAAGTGCCCCGTTGTAAAACAAGGCCTTGTGACCCAAATTGACCAGCCAGGTATCATCTTTTCTTAAATCCATTGGCAGGGCAGGGAAGTCTACATCTTTGGCATAATTATTCGAAAGCAGTAAACTCATCGTTTGTGTTTCGCTGATTTTTAGTCCCATTTTCCCACCTACATTGGTGCGGTAAAACTCTGCTGGAATTTCCATATTATCGCCATCGGTGTATTCTTTTCCAGTGGACAGCGAGCCAAATAATTTTAAGTCGGTAGCTTTGGACGTAAGGCCAATGACGGCTTCCGATCGGCTGATCTCTCCATTGGTTGCGTAGCTGGTTCCCAGCCGGCCTTGAATCGTGGCTTTTTCAGAAAAGCGAGCTGGGGCACTTTTAAAATTGATGGTTCCACCAAAGGCGTTTCCATAGCGCAAGCTGTGTGGGCCTTTCATGACTTCCGCCTGAGTGATCATGTTAAGGGGAATCTGGCTTGAAGCAGGATCCATTCGGTTGGGGCAGCCAGCGGTCGCTCCCTGGCTGCCATCAATCACCAGGTTGATTTGGTCATATTTAAACCCACGAAGAACCGGATCAAAGCCATAGGCTCCGCTTTTCCGGATACTTGAAATGGAACTGAACTGCTCCAGAATTTGACCGGCATCGTGTGCCAGTTGGTGTTGTACCCGGAAGGCCATCTTTTCGCGTTTGCCGGCCTGCGGATGGATGCTTATAAGCGTAACAGGTTGCAGGCTGTGGCTTTTGGCACTTAGCTCCAGGACCTGTTTTTTCATGGCTTGAGAAACTTCTTCAGGCGTAAAACTAAGCTTTCCATATTGAATGTGTGAAATGATTAATGGAACATCCTTTTGAAAAACGAATGTTATTTCTCCATCAATGGATGAAATGCCTTGTTTTGAGCCATAGGCATAGTTGGCATTTTCAACAGATTGACGGGTATCTTCATCAACAAGTTTTAAGAGGGGCGTTTGCGCTTGCATTGTAAAACTTAGAATTAGCAAACTAAGCATCACCCCAATTCTTCTGTTAAAGCGATCAAATAATTGATTCATTATGAGTTGAATTAAGAGTTTGTATTGGTTTTAGTGCTGATTAGCAACTAAAAAGCGTATTCGACAAAAAATCAGGCTTGATCTTTCGGAGGGTGAAACAGAGAATAGGCTAACAAAACTCCTTTAAAGTAGACGATTTGATTGCCAATGATCTCAGAGTTGGGGAATTGCTCTTGCACTATTCCATAATCATCGGCAAATAATTGGATTTCGTATTTCTTATTTTCTGATTGGGGGGCTTCCTGTTTTTGCTTTTCGTGTTCTTCCAGCTTGTTTTTTAGCTGGCAACACCCTTGGCAAGTTGACTCCGGAACGTCTTTTTCAATACAGAGAAACTCCGCAATGCAATCTTGATTCAGTTTAAAGGAGAAATAAATACCCAGTTCGGCAAACAAATGTAAGCCGATGGCCAGAACAATCAGGATGGAGATTATTTGCTTTCCCAGCATGTAAATGTTATTGAAAAAGGTTAACTGTATATCTTCTGGTTTTTATTCAGAGACAATGAAAAGGGAGATTTGTTCAGGCTAATGTGCTCATTTGTTCAAAATAAAGTCACTTCTGGTCTAGGGCGATGCTGCCATGGGATAACCGAAAAAGAGTGGATTGATAAAATTGATTGTTTTTCTGTTTCTGGTTCCAAAGAACGAATGTATTTTTGTCGCTCAATTGTTTTTTGATGTATACACAAGAAGAAGCCAAGCAACTACGTAAGCAATTCTGGATTCTCTTTGGGAAGCGATGTAAGCTTGTTCCCGAATTGCAAGATGGAAATAAAAAGTGGGTGCTCTACGATACTAAAATTACCGGTCTGGATTTGAAATTCGAGGTGGATCGACAATCAGCCAAAGTGATCATTGAAGTCAATCATCGCAATGAAAAAAAGCGGTTGGAGATTTTTGAAAAACTTCAAAAGTACAAGCCCATTCTCGAAAATGGTTTTGAAGATGGATTGGAGTGGGATTTCCTGTATGTTCGCGAAAGCGGAGAAGAAGTGTGCCGGGTATTTGTTGAGCAGAAGGGATTCGACATTCACCGGCAAAACCAATGGCCCGATATTTACAACTTTCTCATCGATAATATGCTTTGGCTCGAATCTAATTTTATGGATATTCGCGATGTGCTGAAAGAGGAGCTTTGATCTGAAGGAGAGCTGCAAAAAGTTATCGGTAGATTTTCTTATTTTAGATGCTGCAAAGTTTCAGAAGCCACTGACGGTTATCTGAGTTAATATCTTTTTAAAATATGAACATTCAAAGCAGAACGAAAATGACCTCTCGCTTGCTGTTGCTTTTGGCTATTTTGCTGGGAGCAACTAATTCAGGTTTTTCTCAATCCCCCAAAGATCAGTTAAAAGTGATTAGCTACAACATTTGGAATGGTTTTGACTGGGGAAAGGATGCTACCCGACGTGTTGAACTGCAACAGTGGATGGCTGAACAACAGCCCGATGTGGTGGCCTTGCAGGAACTATGCATGTATACTCCTGAAAAGTTGGAGGAAGATGCAAAATCATGGGGGCATCCTTATTCGGTATTGCTAAAAACAACGGGCTATTCCGTTGGTCTTACTTCGCGATTCCCAATTGAGTTGAACGAAAAGCTTTTTGAAGGGCTACATCACGGAGCGCTGCATTGTCAAACCAATGGCGTTGACTTTTTGGTGGTTCACCTGCATCCCGGAAGTATTCAACGGAGAAGGGATGAGTGTCAGTTGCTAACAAGCAAAATCGAGGCAATTCGTGAGCAGAATTCCCGTTTTATGGTGCTGGGCGATTTCAATGCGCATTCTCCCTATGATGCTGACCTTTATGATCAAAATGGCCCTTTGTTGACTCGAATGAAAAAGGGCGATAAAGGAAAAGGACTGGAAGGTAACTTGATTAACGGCGATTTTGATTATGCGGTAATTTCTTCTTTTCTGGCCTTGCCTTTAGGTGATGTGGTTCGTAAGCATACGCAGGGAATTGCTCAGCGGGGAAGTTTTCCGGGCAGGGCTCTCGGAGTGGTTAACAATGAATCTCCTGATGAACTGGATGCCAGGTTAGAGCGAATCGATTACATCTTGGTTTCGCCTGAAATGGAAGAGCAATGTATTGATGCTTGGGTCGCTAACGGGAAACCCAATTGGAAGCTTTCCGATCATTATCCGGTTGTTGCGATTTTTAGAGTCGATTAAGTGTGCCTTCACTACTGGTTTTATTCAGAGGTACTCGTTTTCGTGCGATTGTCTGTTGGTCTTATCGTTGTATGGGAAAAGCTAGCATGACTTTGCTCATGAGGGAGCATTTAGCGGAAGCAACAATTGGGTAAGAAGGGCTAAAAGAGGAGTTCAAATTTAAATTGAGAGCTACTAAATTCTGTTATCTTTGTTTTTCATGATTAAAAAAAGAACGCTTTGGACTTAACTATAAAGGAAGAAATCATTCGACTCTATGAAGGCCATTTCAAGGAAGAAATGACTGCTTTTGAAGTATTGCCACCATCGGGCTCGTACCGCGAATATTGCCGCATTAAAAGTGCGAATCATCAGGCAATAGGAGCCTGGAATCAGGATGTAAAAGAGAACACCGCTTTCCTGGAGTTTTCCGATCATTTTTTTAGACAGGGAGTGGCGGTTCCGGAAATTTTCACCGTCAATTCAGAGAAAACCTGTTATGTTCAGGAAGATTTGGGAGACCTTACCTTATTTGAGTACCTCAGTCGGACGCGCGAGTTAGAAGGTTTTTCGGAGAAGATTGTCAACGTGTATAAAAAGGTGTTGATGGAGCTTCCCAAGTTGCAAATCACCGCTGGGAAAGGGATTAATTATGATTTCTGCTATCCCCGGGCGGCTTTCGATAAGCAGTCGATGATGTGGGATTTGAATTACTTCAAATATTACTTTCTGAAGTTGGCTAAAATACCTTTTGATGAGCAAGCGTTGGAAGATGATTTTCAGAGTTTCAGCAACTACCTGCTGGCTGCTGAAAATGATTTTTTCCTGTTTCGCGATTTTCAGTCGCGCAACATCATGCTTCATGATAATAAGGTGGCCTTTATAGACTACCAAGGCGGACGTAAAGGAGCCTTACAATACGATATAGCATCGCTGCTTTACGATGCCAAGGCCGATATTCCGCAAGCCATCCGCAACAAATTGTTAGAGTTCTATCTTGATGAACTGGAAAAATACATTACTATTGATCGGGAGGAGTTTAAGGCCTACTTTACCGGTTATGCCTTGATTCGGATTATGCAGGCAATGGGAGCTTATGGGTTTCGTGGTTTCTATGAGAAGAAAGAACATTTCCTGAAAAGTATTCCATTCGCCTTGGAGAACCTGCGCTATTTGTTGAAGAACAATAATCTAACGATTGCCTTGCCGGAGCTTTTCAAGGTGCTAGAAGCCGTAAGTGAATCTGAATTTTTGAAAAAGATTGGTGTGCAGCAAGGAAAATTGACTGTTCGGGTTTGCAGCTTTTCGTATAAAAAAGGATTGCCTGCAGATCCATCAGGCAATGGTGGCGGTTTTATTTTTGACTGCCGGGCGATCCATAATCCCGGGCGTTACGAAGAATACAAGCAGCTTACGGGAAAAGACCAGCCGGTGATTGATTTTCTGGAATCCAGATCTGAGATTGCTGATTTTTTAAGCCATGTTTATGCTTTGGTTGATCAATCGGTGCAAATGTATCTATCAAGAGGTTTTACCCACTTAGGTGTCAGTTTTGGCTGCACCGGAGGCCAGCATCGTTCGGTTTATTCGGCCGAACAGTTAGCCGCTTATCTCAAAGAAAAATATGATTTGAATGTTATTCTGACCCATCGGGAGCAAGACTTTTAGCTGTTTAGTCTGAGCGGTCTGCATCTTCGAGCAAGCGATTTATGAGGGCAATTTTACATCGGTTGAACTTTCGGCTTGACTGGTTGGCGCTGAAAAATACCAACAAAAAGCCGGCTTCGCTCATTTTCCAGTCGTGATAAGTTTGTCCGCTTTCAAGAGCGGTGACAAAAAGTGGTTTGATGTAGTGGTGTGGATTCAGGCCAGAGCGAAACAAGCTTTGGTTAGCATGTTGAATGGCCGAAAGCAGTTCCGTTTCATCGTCTATCCCGGCTTGACAAAGGTCGATACATCGGTATTTTAACTCCCGGTCATGCATCAACTCATTCAGCGTGTTAAGCAACTCGACCTCGTTGGGCGGATAATGAATTAAGTTTTTCATGATGTCCATATTTTTAACGCTTGTTGGATCTAGATTAAACGATATTTGAAAGTCAATAAAAACAGAATAGATCTTCTTTGGAATATGGGGTATATCCTGTTTTTTAGTTAAAACTTAGGCGAAGTTTCTCAAACAGTTCTTTCTGGGTGGGGGTCAGTCTATCTGGAATTATTACCTGAAGTTGGACCAGCAGGTCGCCTCTCTGGCTGGGTTTACCATAAACCGGCATTCCTTTGCCTTTTACCCGTAGCACTTTGTCATTTTTTGTTCCGGCCGGAATCTTGATTTTAATCTTGCCATCCATGGTATTGATCTGGACTTCTCCTCCGAGTACGGCATCAAATAGACTGATTTGTTGGCGTGTTTTCAGGTCATCGTCTATTCGTTCGAAGGTGTCATGTGGCATTAGCTGCACGCTTACCATCAAGTCGCCCTGATTGCTTTTATCACTTCCTTTTCCTCCTTTTCCTTTTATGCGCAGCACTTGCCCATCGAAGGCTCCGGGTTTAATTTTTAGCCTGATTTTTTCGTCCTGTAGCTGTATGAGTTTGCTGGTGCCATGAAAGGCTTCTTCAAGACTAAGTGGCAGCTGTGCATTCAGGTTTTGCCCTCTGAAATTAAAATTTCTTTTTGATCTGCCTGATGGTCTTCCGTGACCAAAGAAGGCTTCGAAAAAATCAGAAAAGCCGGATGAACCAAAACCTCCGAAAACATCATTCAAATCCTCTTCCGAATAAAATGATTGGCCTTGCTGTCGGTAACCAGCAAATGGATTTTCGCTGCCATACGGTCCTGCTTGTCCATAGCGGTTCCAGTTTTCGCCCAGCTCGTCGTATTTTTTGCGCTTCTCGGGTTTGCTGAGTACTTCATGGGCTTCATTGATTTCCTTAAAGCGGTTCTCGGTTTCCTTATCCCCGGGATTTTTATCCGGATGATACTTGATTGCCAGCTTACGGTAGGCTTTTTTGATTTCAGCCTGCGAGGCATTCTTATCAACTCCCAGTATTTTATAGTAATCTTTGTATTGCATTGTCTTTTGTTTGCGAATCAATAAAAAAGGGGTGTTCCCTGACGGAGCACCCCTTTAAACTGAAGACAGGTTCCGCCTTCCATTACTTAATTTCAATGTTTCTGGCTGGTTTCGGTTTGGCTTCTTCTTTCTTCGGAATAGAGATTTTTAAAATACCATTGGCATAGCTGGCCGTAATCTTGTCGCTTTCAGCTGACTGTGGAAGTGTAAATGAACGGCTAAACGATTGGTAACTGAATTCACGTTGGGTAAATTGCTGTCCTTTTTTGGTTTCGCTGTCCACTTTTTTTTCTGAAGAAATGGTGAGGATGCTATTGTCCAGATCGATTTTGAAATCGTTCTTTTCAAAGCCCGGTGCAGCCATCTCAACTTCAAACCCATTGTCGTCTTCCTTGATGTTTACGGAAGGAAGTGTCGTATTGGTATTTGAAAAGTTGCGGGTTGAGAAATTCATCCAGTCCCGGTCAAAAAAGTCATTGAACAATTTTGGCCAGAGTGGTAAGTTTTCATGTTTTCTAATTCCATTCATAACAACCTCCGTTTTTAATCGTTAAACTTTATCTTTTAGTAATCCCCAAGGGGAAAAGCTTATTTGTTTTGCGGAAACTGGTCCATGAAAAAGCGATTCTTCATGGAATCCATTTCCTGAAAAAGAGAGTCCATTCGCTTCATGTTGTTTTGAAACCGTTCGTAGAAAAAATTCTTCTTGTAAAAATCGTATTGCAGCAAGGAGTCCTGAAAAAAGAAATCGTTGAAATACGATCTGTCAGAGAACGGATACTGCAAGTTAAAGCGATCTTTAAATTCATTCAAGATGCTGTCAGCCATAAGGCTGTCTTGTTCAACACTGTTGTAAAACTGCGTATACGTTGAGTCGTACCGGATAAGGTTTCCGTTTTCATCGAATTGCCGGTTAACAACGATGTCGGTTTTGGGTGTTATCGAATCCAGTGATTCCATTTGGTCCGAACGGGGTTGACCGGAACAGCTGCTAAGCAAAAAGAGTAAAAGCGTTGTTGATAAGCCAATGTACTTCATAGTCTTTCGTGTTTTGTGGTTAGACAATTAAGTTGGCAACTGCAAGCTGTCTTTTTATGCGTTCAAGCGATCGTCCATGGCCTAAATTACGACCAGTGAATGAGCGGTTTATTCAAGAGCGTCCAAGCATCCGGACGCTCCGTTAACAGAGATGAATCAATTTCTATTTAATTTCAATTTGCTTTGGTGGCTTGGGTTTTACTTCTTCTTTTTTAGGAATTTCTACACGTAAGATGCCGTTTTCATATTTAGCCACAATGCTGTCTGTTTTTACTGTATCGGGCAAGGTAAATGTCCGGCAAAATGATTGGTAGCTAAATTCTCTGCGAGTAAATTGCTGGCCTTCCTTGGTTTCGTCTTCCACTTTTTTTTCCGAAGAGATGGTCAGCAGATTGTTGTTCAGATCAACTTTGAAATCTTTTTTATCAAAGCCCGGAACAGCCACTTCAACTTCAAACCCATCGTTATCTTCTTTGATGTTAACTGCGGGAAGGGTTGTGTTGGTGGTTGAGTAATTTTGGTTTGACCAATCGAATAAATTGCGGTCAAATAAGCGGTCAAATAAATCCGGGTACTGATTTGAAAATGTTGGTAGTGCCATAATTTTATCCTCCATACTTTTTAGTTAGACATTTAATTTCAACTTGAAAAAATCAAAATAAGTGCCAGTGCTTTTTGATAGACATTTTTTCAAACTTTACCTGTCATTTGTTCAGTGTTTTCATGCTTTTAATTACGATTGCATTGGAAGAAAGATTCATGCATTAAGTGTCAATATGGCAGTTTGTTAGCAGGGAAATGAAGGCGTGGATTATAGGGAGAGGAATGGACGTGAAAAGGGTAGGAGTGAAGTATGCCTAAGTTTGTTTCGGGCGTGTAAAACTCCCAAACAAGCTCAGGCATTGCTTTATGTTGACTTAGGCTGATTGTGCTTCGGAAGGACATCCTTCCTGATATTCCGCAATGATTTTACCAACCTGTTGTGGTGAAACCCGTCCATAGACTTTTTCGCCAACGGTAACCACCGGAGCTAAACCACAGGCACCTACGCACCTTAGGCTACTAAGTGAAAATTTACCATCGGGAGAAGTTTGGCCAACTTCAATATTGAGCTGACGCTTGAACTCCGTTAACACCTGCTCGGCACCTCGCACGTAGCAGGCCGTTCCCATGCAAATTGAAATGGGATGCTCTCCTTGGGGCAACATGGTGAAAAACGAATAGAAGGTTACTACACCATATACTTTGGCAACCGACATCTTCAGTTCTTTGGCAATTACTTCCTGCACTTCAGCTGGCAAATAGCCCAGCTTGCTTTGTACCTGGTGCAGTACATTGATTAGTTCTCCTTCCTGGTTATCAAACTGAGCACAGATCTCCTTAATCTGGCTAATGGTCTTTTCGGAAAGTTTTATTTTTGGCATTGTCTTTTTTTTTAATTCAGTTCCTCTTTGAATACTCGTAATTTTTAAACTCGATACTCAAGACTTGCTTCAGCTTCTGTCAAAATACTTGGTGTGCAGGAGGTGATGTGCTTTTTCGCTTAAAGGTTCACCCAAAAACTCATCGTAGAGTTTTTTGATGTACGGATTTTCGTGTGATTTACGAATGGCTTTACTTTTATCCTCGGCATAAATTGCTTTTTGACGCTTTTTCAAAACTTCCACATCGCCGTGATGATAAGGCTGGCCACCGCCGCCAATACATCCTCCGGGACACGACATGATTTCAATGGCATGAAACTCACTTTTACCGGCTTTTATTTCTTCCAGTAACTTACGCGCATTTCCTAATCCGTGTGCGATACCAATATTGATAGGTAATCCATCAAAATCGATGGTTGCTTTTCGAAGTCCTTCCATGCCGCGTAATTCTTCAAAGTCAAGGCGCTCCAGAGTTTTGCCAGTTTGCACTTCGTAAGCGGTGCGCACGGCTGCTTCAATTACACCTCCAGTTGTTCCGAAAATAACGCTGGCACCAGTTGATTCGCCCATGGGTTGGTCGAATTCTTCATTGGGCAGGGATTTGAAATCGATGTTGGCCAAATTGATAAGCTGAGCAAGTTCGCGGGTCGTTAATGCATGATCGACATCTGGATTGCCATTTACGGCAAATTCATCGCGGCTGCTTTCGTATTTTTTAGCCACACAGGGCATGATGGAAACGACTACCAGATCTTCGCGTTTTACCTGCATTTTGTCGGCAAAATACGTTTTAGCAATGGCACCAAACATTTGTTGTGGCGAGCGTGCTGTTGACGGAATATCTTTCAGGTTTGGAAATTGGTGCTCAAAAAACTTTACCCAGGCAGGGCAGCATGAAGTCAGAATAGGTAATTTGACCTCTTTGTCGCCGGCCAGGTATTTGTTGAGGCGGCCAAGCAATTCCGTTCCTTCTTCCATGATGGTCAGGTCGGCAGCAAAATCAGTGTCAAACACATAATCGAATCCGAGTCGACGTAAGGCGGCAGCCATTTTTCCGGTTACCAGTGTTCCGGCTTCCATTCCAAACTCTTCACCCAAGGCTGCACGCACTGCCGGAGCAGTTTGCACAATCACCGTTTTGGTGGGGTCGGAGAGGGCGCGGATCACCGCTCCGGTTTCATCCACTTCGGTTAGCGCCCCTGTAGGGCAAACGGCCACACACTGTCCGCAATAGGTGCAGGAGGAGTGATCCAGGTTCATTTCGAACGCAGGTGATACCACACAATGGAAGCCACGGTTGATGGTTGAAAGCACGCCAACGGTTTGTACTTCGTTGCACATGGTTTCGCAGCGGCGGCAAAGAATGCATTTATCCATTTCGCGGATAATGGCCGGGCTGGTGTCTTCGCGGTAGTGCGATTGTTCGCCTTGGTAATGAACTTCCCGAATTCCAAGATGATGAGCCATATCCTGCAAGTCGCAGTTGCCCGACTTGGCACACACCAGACAGTCTGATGGGTGATCAGACAGAATCAGCTCAACAACTGTCCGACGAGCATTGATTGCCCGAATGGAGTGCGAACTGATTTCCATGCCTTCAGCCACTTCGGTGCAGCAGGCAGGAGCTAGATTTCGGCGGCCTGTGACTTCGACCACACAAACCCGGCAGCCACCGGGCTTGTTTTCAATATTCATGTCGTGCAGGTTCATGTGGCATAGTGTTGGGATGTCAATGCCAATGCTTGAGGCTGCTTCTAAAATGGTAGTCCCCTTTTTGACGACCAGGGGTTTTTTATCGATGGTTAAATTGATCATTTCCAGAGTTGTTTTGAGTATTAGGCAATTTTTATGGCATTGAATTTACACTTCTCGAAACATGCCCCACATTTGATACACAGCGATTGGTCGATGTAATGTGGACCGCGTTTTTCTCCGGAAATTGCGCCAACCGGACAAATTCGGAAGCATAAAGTGCATCCGGTACATTTTTCATCATCAATATGGTATTGTAGCAACGCTTTGCACTGGCCGGCCGGACAAGTGCTATCATTGACATGCGACTCATATTCATTCATGAAATTGTCGAGGGTTGAAAGCACCGGGTTAGGAGAAGTTTGCCCCAGTCCACAAAGCGAAGTGTCTTTGATGACATGACTAAGCATACGCAGTTTAGTCAAATCTTCGGCGGCACCTTTGCCTTCGGTAATTTTCTCCAGAATTTCGTGGAGTCGTTTGTTTCCAATCCGGCAAGGCGTACATTTTCCACACGATTCATCGAGGGTAAATTCCAGATAAAATTTGGCGATTGACACCATGCAGTCGTCCTCGTCCATCACGATCATTCCTCCGGATCCCATCATGGAGCCGGCTGCCAGCAGGTTGTCATAGTCGATAGGCGTATCCAGGAAATCCTTGGTCAGGCAGCCACCCGATGGTCCGCCGGTTTGCACCGACTTAAATTCTTTTCCGTTTTTTATACCACCGCCAATATCGTAAATTACTTCGCGCAAGGTTGTTCCCATGGGCACCTCAATCAGGCCCACATTGTTGATTTTCCCAGCCAGTGCAAATACTTTGGTGCCTTTCGATTTTTCAGTACCAATGCTGCTAAACCAAGCGGCTCCTTTGTTGATGATTGGAGGAATATTGGCAAAAGTTTCCACGTTGTTTACATTGGTGGGTTTGCTCAGATAACCTTCCTCTGAAGGGAACGGTGGTTTAAAGGTTGGTTCGCCACGTTTTCCTTCCATCGATTGGATCAGCGCTGTTTCTTCACCGCAAACAAAGGCTCCGGCTCCATATCTGATTTCAATGTCAAAGCTAAAATCAGAGCCTAAGATGTTTTTGCCCAGCAACCCATATTCACGAGCTTGGTTAAGTGCTGTTTTTAAGCGTTGAATTGCCAGTGGGTATTCAGCCCGGATGTACACCAAGCCTTTATCGGCACCAATGCAGTAGCCACAAATGGCCATGGCTTCGATAACTGTGTGCGGGTCGCCCTCCAAAATGGAGCGATCCATGAAGGCACCGGGGTCTCCTTCGTCGGCATTACAAACCACATATTTTTGTTCGTTCTCTACTTTTCGGGTAATGTCCCATTTCAATCCGGTAGGAAAACCGCCGCCACCACGGCCGCGCAGCCCCGAATCCATAATGATTTCAATGGCCTGTTCGGGAGTCAGTTCTTCCAGACATTTGCCTAATGCCGAATAACCATCGTTGCCGATGTATTCTTCCACATTTTCAGGGTTGATAAACCCGCAATTTCGCAAAGCAATACGAACTTGTTTCTTGTAGAAGTCCATGTTTTTGCTTTCCGTTATGGGCATTTGTGTGTTTGGATCGGTGTATAGTAAGCGTTCTACTTTACGCCCTTTGACCAGGTGTTCCTCAATAATTTCTTTGGTGTCGTCAGGGGTTACCGAAACGTAAAATGTATTGTCAGGTTGGATTTTTACAATCGGGCCTTGTTCGCAGAAACCAAAACATCCGGTGTGAATTACCTGAACATCTTGTTCCAGCCCCATCTCTTCCAGTTGGTTCTGAAAATTGTTTTTGATTGGTCCGCTTTGGGAAGCTTTACAGCCTGTGCCTCCGCAAACCAGCAAGTGCATCTTATAGTCAGCCATTCGTTGCGTAATTTTTATTCGTCAATGGTTTTATAACTTACCGGGATGATTCCATCGACCAGTTCGTTAAGTTTGATGTGTTTGTCAATGATTTCCTGAGCCTTTGTTTTGTCAACATAACCATAGATTACTGGCTCTTTTCCAGGCATTGTAAGTTCAATGGTGGGTTCGGCATAGCAATAGCCCATACATCCCGTTTGGGTTATCAGGGCATCAATTCCTTGGTGGTCGAGCTCTTCGATGAAATGGTTCATGGTGTCTTTGGCTCCGGAAGCGATTCCGCAAGTAGCCATCGAAACTTTAATCTGGATCAGGTTTTCCGGATGGTCTCCTTTCTCCCGCAGCTTAATTTTAGATTGGACCTCCTCTTTCAATTTTTTGAGGTCGGCCAGTGATTTGACTTTTGTCATATTTGTATCGTTGTTTTTTGTTTTTAATCAGCGAGTTATCTTGTGTTCAAATGTCCGATGATTAAGACATTTAAAATCTAATTTTTATCATTATTCGCTTATTTGAATTTGTTCTAAATTCTCGCGTATCATTTCCAGCAGAAAATTTCTTACCTCTGGTGTTGAAATGGCTATGCCATCCAATTCTTTTTTGATTTCGCGGGTGTCAAATTCAAACTTCCCTTTTGGGGTTTGATGCGTGTAGTGCACTTCGGTATTGTTCTCGTTGCTCACCAAAATCAACAAGCTTCCGGCCATGTCTCCCAAGATTGGGCGATCGATATGTTGAAAGCCAAAGTTGACATGTAGCTGTGTGCCTTTTTTTTCTTCGGAATGAAGATGAAAACTCCCTCCTGTTTGCTCGGCGTTATGCTTCAGTAGGGGAAGTCCAAGCCCCACTTTTCGGGTGGTTTGAGTGGTGAAAAATGGATTGGACGCCTGCTCTAGTTGGGCTGTGCTCATGCCATGTCCATCATCTTCTATGACGATTGAATAACGGTCTTCCGCAGGCTGTTCTTCAAGTCGAATTTCCACCAAGTGGGCTTTGGCCCGAATGGAGTTTTGCGCAATATCGAGGATATGCAGAGCGAGTTCGTTCATGATTCAATTTTTACGAAACGACCATTTTTTTGATTCAAAGCCCAGCGCATTTCCTGAAATGTAGGTTCGTACAGATAAAAGGAAGTGCATGCTGCCCCAATGTCATGGGGATAGTGCGCATCCGACGCGGTTATCAGACTGGTTTCGGGATGTATATCGTACTGCTTTCGAACGGTTTGTTCGTTGGTATATTGGGTGATTTGTAATCCATCAACATGAAGGTCGGAAGGCAGGTAGCCCAACTGACTGTATAGGCTGTTAATGGGCCGATCAATGTGGGCTGGTATAAAAAGGCCGTTCAGCTGGTGTGTATATTTTTCAATGCTTTCTATGTCAATTTGAAGAGGACTACCCAGGTAGTGAGGTAAATACTCGGTTATTTGGTTTTTATGGTCAAGTAATACCTGATGTCCATGGTATTCCGGTCGGTTGGGGATTTCGGGTAAGTATTGATTCAGAAATCGTTGAAACTTATTTCGGGTATAATCATCTTCAAACAGGCAAATTGCGTGAATTTCTTCCCGGCTGTTGACTTCGCATCCATTGACCACCAACAAACCGGTTCCTTCGGCATGTTGTTTTACCATGGCGCACTGCCTGGTTGAGTTGTGGTCGGTAACCGCCAAAATGTTGACGCCCCGGTCGATAGCTTGCTGGACAATTATGTCCGGGCTCATCTCCAGATCGGCACAAGGCGATAAAACCGTGTGAATATGTAAGTCTGCCCGAAATTTTTTCATCCTTTTTCTTTCAGTAGGGCATGCAATTTTCCACTTAAATCAAAAGTTGAATCAGAAGAGGACAGCAAGGGGATTTGCTCCTCTTTGCTATGGGCGATCGTACTTTGGTGGGGCTGCAGCCCTTTTACCAAAATTACGGCAGCCAGGTCTTTTAGCGAGGCGATTGCCATCACATTTTGATGCACTTGCAGGGTGATCCACACCTGGTTTTCGCAGGCATTACCCATAACATCACTTAGCAGGTCGGAGACGTAAGCTCCGTTGATTTCACGGTCGAGACCTTTCTCGCCTGAAATTACTTTTAAATCCAGTCTTTCTATTAATTCAGAAACCTTCATTTCTTCGTCCTCTTTTATTGCAGTCTGCCTGAAACCGTTTCTCTCCCCATTTTTTTTCGACATTGCGTAAGGCTTTTTTGGTGTCGATTTTGCCTTCGTTTTCCCACATTTGTTGCAGGAAAATACAATCCGACATTTTGGCTTGGCCGTTGACCATGTCTTCGGCTAAAGCTTGACAGTTGGGCGCTCCGCAAGCACCGCAATCGATGCCTGGCAAAAAGCAGATGATCCGCTGAGCCCGGGCCATCTTTTCGAGGGCTCGTTTTCGATCCTGATCCAGGCTAAAAGCAGGTTTGGGGGTTATTTGATCGGCGACTAACTTTTGTTTTAGTTGTTTTGATTCTTTAATAGCCGGCGTGTTTTGAAGTTTCCAGGCTGGAGGATAGCGCTTGGCGCGTCGCTCCAACCGTTCAACGGTCAAAAACCGGTTTCCGGTCATCATAATGCCTCCGGCGCAACTTTGGTCGCAAGCCCGTAGCTCCAGAAAATCAATGTCCGGCACTTCTTCATTTTCCAGCCGCTCCAAAAAGCGGATGACATTGTGTATGCCATCGATAGCCATATTGCGTTCCCCAAAATGTCTGGTTTCGCCGCGTGTCAAGCTCCATAAAATACCATCTCTTGTCAGGTTTTGGCGCCGGGCGCTGGTATCTGCCGCTTCGTTATCATCAATGGCTTTCATCACCCGGTTATACAAAGCATCCATGTTGATGATGCCGTCCACGATGGATTTTTTTTCACCTACGGGGCTTTTCACCGAGCTAATTTTGGCATTGCAGGGTGTGACGTAAAACAGACCGATTTCTTCTTCGAGGGCACCTTGCTTTTTCAGTTCGTTGATGGCAAAATGGGCTACCAGGTCGTGTGGCGCTTTCCGCTTAATCAGATTTTCGGTTAGCGATGGATAGCGAATTTGAATCAGACGAACAATGGCTGGGCAGAAAGTAGAAATGTGCGGCCGGTTGTCGGGTGATTTGCGGCAGTATTCTTTAATGGAGGTCTTTAAGACTCCAATGGGCTGCTCGACTTCAAACACATGGGTGAAGCCAATTTTAAGCAGTGCTGCATAAATCTGGTCTTCGGTATATTTCTCCGGAAACTGGCCAATCATAACGGCTGGAAATAGAACCACGCGGTATTTAAACGATTGGATATTTTTTAAGTCATCCTGCTCCACATAAATGGCTTTAACTGGACACGCCCGCATGCAATGACCACAATCCACACAGCGGTCAGCTCTGATTTCAGCCAAACCTCCGGCTACCCGAATGGCTTCGGTCGGACAAACTTTCATGCAATGCGTACAGCCAATGCATTTTTGCTCATCAATGGTTAACGCGTGATATCTTTTAGCAGGTGACATTAAAAGTGATTAATCATTTTAAGTGTTGTTCCAGTATCTACTATTGACTCAATATGAAATTCATCCGTATTTCTCTTGATGTTGGGAAGCCCCATTCCAGCGCCAAAACCCATCTCTCTGACTTTTTTGCTGGCTGTGGAATAACCTTCCTGCATGGCCAACTCAATATCTGGTATTCCGGGGCCTTTATCAATGATTTCTATCGTTATTTTATCCGTTTCAATATGAACCAGAATCTGGCCTTCGTAAGCATGAGCTACCACGTTTACTTCGGCCTCGTAAAGGGCAATCACAATGTTTTTGATGCTTCGGGCCTCTATACCCAATTGTTTGAGCATCTTCTTGACCTCGCTGG
This sequence comes from Sunxiuqinia sp. sy24, assembly GCF_052677165.1. Classification (NCBI taxonomy): domain Bacteria; kingdom Pseudomonadati; phylum Bacteroidota; class Bacteroidia; order Marinilabiliales; family Prolixibacteraceae; genus Sunxiuqinia; species Sunxiuqinia sp. sy24. The sequence goes on along the minus strand of NZ_JBQYLH010000006.1, from coordinate 11,984 downwards.
CAGCATGGCCGGCACGCGTGAAATTACCTCCTTCTATATAGAACTCCAGTTTCATTAATAAACTGGTTTTAAGCCTGCCTGGTACAAGATGCCACTGGCCTTAAATAAAGTAAAAGGGGACTCCAAAATGCACAGGCTGTTTTCCTTAGCAAGAGCCAGCATTTCATCGTTTGCCTTTTTGTTACGGACAAATACAATGAACCGGATATCAGCCATTTCGGAGGTTCGGATGGCTTGCAGGTTACACATACCAGTAATCAGAAGCAGATTGTCCGTGTCAAGAGTCAGGACATCGCTCATTAAGTCAGAACTATAACCTCTTTCAATGTTGGCTGTAGCGTGTTCTTCGCCGCAAATGATTTGGGCGGATAAAAGTTGGCAAATTTTACTGATCTGCATGGTGCTTAAAAACGATTTTTGCAAATATCACCCAAAACTGTCAAAAGGAAGCAACATTTGGAGGGAATATGCGTCGGTTGATAAAATTTAGATTGAATTGAAATAAGGGCTTAAATTTGTATTTTCGTAGAAATAGTACCGAGTAACCAAAATCAAGTAACCAAAATAATGATTTACGACGACAAATCCTTACATACGGACATGATCCAGCATCCTGACTTGCATCAAAAAATTATTGATGCTTTGCCGATCCCTATTTTTTACCGAAATATTCAGGGCGTTTACATTGCAACCAACCGGGCGCATGAGAATTTTATTGGTCTGAAAAAGGAGGACGTTATAGGTAAAACTGTTTTTGACGTACAGCCCCCTGATATTGCGGAAATGTATGCTCGTCGTGATCAGGAGTTATTTGAAAATCAGCAGAGTCAAAGTTATGAGACCAAGTTTCGTTTGTCTGATGGTTCTATTCACGATGTGATCTTTAATAAGGCCGTAATTCGAAACGGCAACGATGAAATTATTGGTGTTGTCGGTTCTATTATGGACATTACAGATCGCAAAAAGGCCGAGCGCAAATTGGAAAAAGCCAAAGAAGCATCGGTGATCGCCTCGGCCATGATTCACAAAATCAGGGCAGGAATCGTCATTGTTGACAGTGAATTTAAGGTCATCGATTCGAATGAAGGGTTTGCCCGGCTTTTTGGGGAGGAGTTAGAAGAGCTTTATGAAACCATCCCCGGCCTTCAGGGAGCTGATTTGAAAGAGTTAATTCCGGAGGTGATTTTTAAAATGTTTGCTATGCTGATGGCTTCGGGTGAAAATATGGTTGAGCGTGACTTGAAGGTACAAAATCGCTTGCTGCATATTTCAGTGATCACTATCTATAAAAATCGGGTAGTTGGTGCGCTTATTCGCGATATGTCGGCTCCATCGCTGGTGCGTGAAGAGATTATCAGTCGTGCCCGGCAGGTGAACAAGCAAAACCTGGAGACCGTTCGGAAAATTGCTTTCTTACTGGGCGAAAATGCTTCGCAAACCGAGATTATGCTTAACTCAATTATTGAGTCTTATAAATATGAGGAGGACAACTGATGGCTGACTATCATTTTGATGTCCATATGCAGCAAAAACTGCCTAAAGGCGAAGTGGTATGTGGCGATGTGTTCTTAACGCGCCGAATCAAAGAGGAAGGACGTGTAATCCTGGTCTTGTCTGACGGGATCGGGCATGGCGTAAAAGCCAATGTGCTTGGAACCTTAACTGCTTCCATGGCATTGAACTACTCTTCGTTACACACCCAGCCCGATGTGGCAGCCAAGGTATTTATGCGCGCGCTGCCCCGCAGCAGCGATGGTAAGGAAAGTTATGCCACCTTTACCATTATTGAAATTGAAGTGGGCGGATTGGTCCGGATTGTTAACTACGACAACCCGCAAACAATCATTCTTCGGCATGGTGAACCCTATGCTCCCGACGAAATTGAAGTGAATATACGGGGCGAAGAAAATGTGGGAAAGATTCTTCGTATTCGGGAATTTAGGCCCATTCAAGGTGACCGGATTATTTTTATGACTGATGGGGTGGAGCAAAGTGGTTTGGGCGGAAAACGTTACCCTATGGGCTGGGGGCTTGTGCAGGTGCGTGAGTTCGCTCAGAAACAGTTGGCACGCGAGAGTGAAATCTCGGCAACCCGACTGGCACGTAAGATATTGAATCAGGCAGCCATGAATGATGGCTTTGAACTAAAAGATGATACGAGTTGCGGCATTGTCCATTTCAGACAGCCCCGGGAGTTTATGCTCATTACAGGCCCTCCTTTTTATAAGATAAAAGACACGGACTTTGTGAAACGTGTGATTGAGTTTCCCGGGAAAAAGATCATTTGCGGGGGAACAACAGCCGAAATTATTGCCCGCGAACTCGATCTGGAAGTTAACATTCAGCATCGCTATGGCTATGAGGAGGCTGGTATTCCGCCGGCTGCTGAGATGGAAGGCTTTGAGATGGTTACCGAAGGGATTTTAACCATGGGTAAGGTGGAGGAGATTTTGGAGGTTTATTCGCGCGAGGACCGACTGGGAACGAGTCCGCCGGAAGAAGTGGCGAAATTGCTGCTGGAGCATGATAACATTCACATTATTGTTGGAACACGAATCAATTGGGCGCATCAGGATCCAGATCAGCCTATGGAGTTGGAAATCCGAAAGTTTGTGGTGAAACGAATTGTTCGTTTGCTGGAAGAACGTTTTCTGAAGAACGTAACGCTGGAGTTGGTTTAAGTTCTTTGCTGGTGATTGCAAGATTCATCGTAGGTAGATAAATTTCATGCTAAACAATCTGAACGTGTAGGTGTTGAATCTCTTGAGATTAAGACATTCGGGTCTTAAAACAATGTTTTTAAATCACGAGAATAGATTTTCGTCACATCTATTATTCTCGAATAAAACGAACGTATGAAATCCTTAACGGATTGAATCTTAACAATGAAAATGGAAAATCTGACGGAATAATGTCCGAATGTTCTGATTAAGCAGTTGGGTCGTAATGGTATGGGGCCATTTTAATTCTTCGAAAATGATATTCATTATTTAACTTCAATATTATGCCGACAATCGTTGCACGTCACAAAGTAAGTGACATTGACACATGGCTAAAAGGTCACCAGGATAGGATTTATTTGATCCTTACGTGACAAGTTTTACTACTTTTCAAGATGCCGATGACCCTAATTCAATGGTTTTAGTGATCGATACCCCTGATGTTGAGAAATTCGGTGCTATGGTTAATGATCCGGCCAATGCGGGAATTAAAGCGAAGCATACGGTGCTTGATCCAATTGCGATTTCAATGAAAGTCGATTTATAGGTTGTCGTATCTGGCTTTGAAGTGGCTGATTTCAAAAGCAAATGATCTTTCGACTGCTTTTTGTGGATGTAAAACCAGTTGCAGTAAGTGCTGATCCTGGTTTTATTATTTTAGCTTCGTCTGTTTCCTCTCAGGTGCAAGCATAGAGCTTGGTTAGCGATTTTAGGGACATTATTTTGCGAAAGAATACCGATTTTAAGTTAATTTGCTCCACTTCTTTAAATATAATCTGATGAGCCAAAATAGGGGACTGAAAGAACAACTTTTAAATCAGCTGAGAGAACTGCTGGATGAGCGAATGGATACGACTGTAAAAGCGATTGAATCGGCCAAGGAAGCACGCGATAGTGATACCAAAAGTAGTGCGGGCGATAAGTACGAAACAGGCCGGGCAATGATGCAGATGGAGCTGGATAAATACCAGGTACAGTTGAGCAAAACCCGTAGTTTGAAGAATGAGCTGGCAAAAATTAATCCGGTCATAAAATTGAATAGGGCTGAGTTTGGAAGTCTGGTGGTTTGTAATCAAGGCAATTATTTTCTGTCGGTTGCCCTAGGGGAAATTCGTGTGGAGCAAACCGATTTTTTTTGTTTGTCGATGCTTTCGCCCCTTGGTCAAGCACTGCGCGGCAAAACAGCAGGCGATGAGCTGGTGTTTAATGGTCAAACCATTCAGATTAAATCAATTGACTAATTGAGCAGACTTTACTTTAGATATGTCGGGGATCAAAGGAAATGAACTACCTTTGCCGAATGTTAAAAAATCAGAAAAAAATTCTGGAAAAATTAGGCGTCGAGCAGCTGAACGCCATGCAGCTGGAGGCTCAGGAAGCCATTCATTCCAGCTCTGAAGTGGTGTTGCTTTCACCTACCGGAACCGGAAAAACGCTGGCCTTTTTATTGCCAGTCCTTGCTGAGTTGGATCGCGATTGCAATGAAGTTCAATGCTTGATCATTGCCCCATCGCGTGAGCTGGCTATTCAAATAGAACAGGTGACCCGTGAAATGGGCGCAGGATTTAAAACCAATGCGGTTTATGGAGGAACGTCTTTTTCGAAAGATAAACTGGAGTTGAAACACCGTCCGACCCTATTGATCGGGACACCGGGTAGGGTCGCCGACCATCTTCGGCGTGAAACATTTCCAACGCATGAAATAAAAACGCTGGTCCTTGATGAGTTTGACAAGTCGCTGGAAATTGGGTTTGAGTCTGAAATGAAGGAGATTCTGACAGCTCTACCGGAGCTTCAGAAAAAGATTTTGACTTCGGCGACTCAAAAAATGGAAGTGCCTTCGTTTGTCGGGCTGAAAAAGCCAAGATCGATTAATTACCTGTCAGATCAACGGTCGCAGTTGAAGATCAAACGTATTCTTTCGCCCGAAAAAGATAAATTGGAAACTTTGGTTGAGGCGCTTTGTCATATCGGCAACCAGCCTGGAATTATTTTCTGTAATTTTAAAGATACCATCCAGCGGGTGAGCGATTTTTTGTCGGAAAAGCAAATCAGCCATGGGTGCTTTTATGGAGGCATGGAACAGGTGGAGCGTGAACGGGCGCTGATTCAGTTTCGAAATGGCTCGCACCAACTTCTCATAGCCACTGACCTGGCAGCACGCGGACTCGATATTCCGGAGATCAAATTTATTATTCACTACCAGCTCCCAGGGCGGAAGGATGAATTTACACACCGCAACGGACGAACCGCGCGTATGTTTAACGACGGAACAGCTTACGTTTTGCAGTGGGAAGAAGAAAACTTGCCCGACTACATGGGGGCACTAGGCATCGAACGGCTGCAAGAGGCACCACTTCCAGATGCTTCGCCATGGACTACGCTATTTATTTCAGGAGGACGGAAAGATAAAATATCGAAAGCAGACATTGCCGGTTTCTTCTTTAAGCAAGGAAAACTCAACAAAGAAGAATTAGGAATCATTGAACTTAAGGGAGATTGCGCCTTTGTTGGTGTGCATGCTGCTAAAGCAGAACAATTGATTCAGACGCTTGATTGTCTCCGGTTGAAAAACAAAAAGATTCGGGTGACTCTTGCTGAATAAAGTTAGGAGAGAGCGGATCTTCTTTTCAATTGCCGGGCTTGTGGGCAAGCGGTAGGCTAAAACAAAACCGACTGCCTTGAGTTCGTTGGCGGTCGACCCATATTCGCCCATCGTGCATCTCAATAAACTCTTTGCAAAGGAGCAGGCCAAGTCCGGTGCCCGATTCGTTGTGCGTGCCCAAAGTGGAATGGTTGTATTCGATGCGGAATAGTTTCTGAAATTCTTTTTCTGTGATTCCAATCCCATTGTCTGCTACTGAAACCATGAGTTCATTGGCCTCTTGTGTGACAGTAATTTCAATTTCGCCTCCCGTATTTGTGAATTTTATTGCGTTGGATATCAAATTCCTCAACACGGTTTTAATCATTGACTGATCGGCCAGAACTGGAATGTCTTGAGCTGTTAAGTTCAGAATGGTAATTGATTTTTGCCGCGCTGAATCCTTAAAAAGTTCAACCACGTCATGAATGATAAGGGACAGATTGAGCGGTGCGGGGTTAAATTTCATTTTTCCCGACTGCGATCGCGACCATTCCAGTAGATTGGTAAGCAAATTCATTGCTTGATTGGATGCTTTTTGAATGATTTGCGCGTACTCCTCCACATCGTCATAGTTTTTTTGTTGAATTTGTTCCAGCAGCATATCACTGAGTCCGATAATGCAATTGAACGGATTTCTCAAGTCGTGACCAATGATGGAGAAAAAACGGTCTTTGGTGGCATTTAGCTCACTTAAGTGGGCTTGACTTTGTTGCAGCGCATGTACTGCATTTTTTCGTTCTGTAATATCGCGAACATTTAAAACAACCGATTGGATGTCTGGATTGTGTATTTGATTTGTTCCAAAGGCCTCTAAGTAAACCCAAGTTCCGTTTTTGTGTCGATGCCGGTATTGTGTGCCGCCGTTGTCCGAATTTTCCAGAATATTTTTAAATCCTTGCAGCACTTGTGCCCGGTCGTCGGGATGAATAAATTCATCAATGACAGTAATACCAACCAACTCATCTGGTTGATAGCCCAGTATTTTTTCGCAGGATTCACTCACATATTGCTGTACTCCATTGGAATCCAGCAAAACGATCATGTCAAATGAATTTCGAATAAGTTGTCTGAATCGATTTTCGCTTCCCTGTTTTAATTCTTCTACCTGCCTCGCTAATTCTTGATATGTAGGTTTTTTGACCATCTAAGTTTTACACCCGAGAGGTGTGCTTTTCAGCTGTTAGTTTGATTTGTTGAAAGTACTAATTTTCAAATGAATTAAAACAGGCGATGATTCTTTTTCTTTACAGCATGGCTTAGGAGGCAGAGAAATTGGGAGTCCGAAGAAGGCTGTTGAGAAGCCATCGTCAGAAGTAATGTCTCGTTTGAATCAGTATTTCAGGTGAGTTGCTTTTTTTTCTTTTGACGTGCTAAACGTAGAAAAGGCTTTAAGCATTGCGTTTAAAGCCTTTTCTGTCTTGTAGTTACAAAAACGAAATTTATACCATAGGGTATTTTTTGAAAACTTCTTCTGATTTCATTAAGATCTCTACATATTGTGCCCGTTGGTAGGCAAACGGATCTTTGAGGTTTTTGCGTGATAACTTTCCACGAAAATCATCCAGCGACTTGTAGCCTTTAGCATCCATCCAGTCGGCCAATTCGCGAAGTACTTTCGCCACAAAAGGTGGTTGGTTGCGATAAATGGCCGAAACGACCTGAACGGCATCAGCACCAGCCAGTAACATTTTGATGACATCTTTGGTGCATGAAATTCCTCGGCTGGCGCACACGCTGGCATCAATGTTTCCGTATAGCAGGCCGGCATAACGTAACGAAAGTTGGTGGTCCTTTTCATGGCTCAAATCCCACGGATAGTGAAATAATTCTTGTTCAATGTCGATTTCGGGTTGAAAGAAGCGATTGAAAAGAACATAGCCGTCGACACCCACTTCGTCTAGTTTTTTGATGAAGTTTAAGGTGTTGGTATAGAACGGGCTGAGTTTTACGCTTACTGGAATTTTAACGGCCTTTTTTATGCTTTTAACAATTTGAATTTGTTTGTCTTCAATGCTTTTGCCAGTGGTTTCGAAGTATCCGGGTGTGGCGTATAAATTCACTTCCAGTGCATCAACGCCTGTTTGTTCCAATTCTTTGGCAAATTCAACCCAAGAGGTTTCATAAATCGCATTCAAACTACCAATGACGGGTACTGAAGTATTTTTCTTTAAGGTTTTCAGGTTGAAAAGGTGTTCTTTAGGGCCGGCATGTTCGAGGTCAGGAAAGATACTGGTCATTTCAGCATGACGCTCTTCGTATTCGTGTAGTTCATCGTCAAGTTGAAGCGATTCCAGTTGAATTTGTTCTTCGAACAAGGATTTGTAGACAATTGCCGCGACTCCTGCTTCTTCGAGCTGTTTGATCACTTCTGGTTTGTTTACCAGGTTGCTGGCACCTATAATTAGCGGGTTTTTTAGCTTTAGCCCCATGTAGGTGGTTGATAGATCTGCCATAATATTGATTTTACAGGTTATTTTCTGTTAGTTAAACTATGGAAGTTCTGCTTTTGTTCAAAGCCGAAAGCACAAAGATGAACAAGTGTTTGAAAATCGGTAGGGCAGGCGCAGGCCGGACAGCGCTGGCTGCCCGGAATTGATGTCAAGAAGAGATAAGCGATTTTTGAATAGCGACGGTTTGTTGATAACTAGGCGATTACGCCCGATCCAAGCAGCTCGTTGCCATCATACCAGGCCGCAAATTGTCCGGAGGTAATGCCACGTTGCTCGTCATCGAACAGCATATACAATCCTTCTTCGCGTTGGTAAAGTGTTGCTTTTTCAAGCGGTTGGCGGTACCGGATGCGCACCTCGTAGCGTCGGCTTTCTCCTACAGTCATTTTCAGGTCTTCCCGAATCCAGTGGGTTTCAGCTTCCGAAATGAACAGTCCCGGACGATACAGGCCCGCGTGGTTGGTTCCTTCGCCTACATAAATGATATTGCGCACCACATCGGTTCCCAAAACAAATAAGGGTTCTTCGTGTCCGCCTATGTTCAGCCCTTTGCGTTGACCAACGGTGTAAAAATGAGCTCCACGATGTTCGCCAATAACCTGCCCGTTCCAAGGTTTGTAAGGGTAAGCAAAACACAGCTTTTTGAAATTGTCGGGCGTTTTTTCTACCGCCTTTTTCTTCGCCATAAACTCGGGCGGCACTTCAATAACATTGCCGGTTTTGGGCTCCAGCTGCTGTTGCAGGAAGGTAGGCAGGTCGACTTTCCCAACAAAACAAATGCCCTGAGAATCTTTGCGGGTTGCCGTTGGCAGTTCTTGTTCGGCGGCAATTTTGCGTACTTCGGGCTTGTCCAGATGTCCAATGGGAAACAGTGCTTTGCTCAATTGTTTCTGGCTGAGCTGACACAGGAAATAACTTTGGTCCTTGTTGTTGTCTTCGCCTGCAAGCAACTGGTAAATGGGTTGGCCGTCCTTTTCCACTTCACTTTTCTGACAGTAATGCCCCGTAGCAACGTAGTCGGCTCCATATTTCAGGCATTCGTCCATGAAGATATCGAACTTTATTTCGCGGTTGCAAAGCACGTCGGGGTTGGGGGTGCGGCCTTTGCTGTATTCGTCAAACATGTAGTCGACCACCCGCTTTTTATAATCCTTGCTGAGGTCGACAATATGAAAGGGCATGTCGAGTTTTTTGGCTACCATCTCGGCAATCATGGCATCGTCTTCCCAGGAGCAACTGCCCGTTAAGGTGCCTGTACGGTCGTGCCAGTTCACCATAAATAAAGCGATCACCTCGTATCCTTGTTGTTTCAGCAAATAGGCTGCAACACTTGAATCTACTCCTCCTGAAAGTCCAATAACTACCCTTTTCATCTTTTGCATCAATTGAGCGACAAAAGTAGAACGAAATTTGGAAATAGGCAATTCGGTGGAAAGAAGACCGTGATATTTAAGATGCGGGGTGATCTTTTGTTAAGATAAGGCAGTTTCGCTTGCCTCAAGGATTTATTCGTTGAGTTGAACCAGGCTTTCGTTTCGCTCAAATGGTTATTCGTTATGTCGAAATGGTCATTCGTTTGGGTGAGACACACTTTAGTTTAACGCGAGTTGCTATTCCTTAGGTTGAAGCTGTTATTCGTTAACATGCATTCGTGTTTCGTTGAGGTGAAGTGGTTATTCGTTTGAACCGACCTGCCCCTGGTTTGAGCGAAGCGGTAAGGAGTAACTAGTTATTTTGATTGAAAGGTATTCATTATTGTCTTTCAAAACAATAGGTCTGGTGTATGGTCGTTACAAACGACAGACCGTGTGCCGCGCGGCATTGATTGGCGAAGAAGAGGGGGAGTTGGAATATTGGTTTTCGTTTAGGTGTTAAAGAAAAAGCAATAAGAGATCTGGCTTAATCCAATCAATGATTTTTTAATGATTCGACGTTTTCATGATCTTTTTTTTTATATTATCGTTTTATAACTAAAATGGTGCCCTTGTTTATTTCAGACTTAATATCGAATGTTGCATTGCTTTTGGTGTTTAGTTTTTTCTATGAATTAAGGTGGATTGATTCTATCTATTCTCAAAAACTGCTGCCAAAAATTTTTGCTGGAATAATAATTGGAGGCATTGGTATCTTTTTAATTTATACCCCGTGGACTTACCAGGCAGGGATTAGTTTCGATTTTCGTTCGGTTCTTCTATCGATAGCAGGTTTATACTTGGGAGCCATTCCTACGCTTGGTGCAATTTTAATTATGAGTGTTTTCAGATTTTTTCTTGGAGGAGATCACGCATTCATGGGAATTTCTCTCATTATTTCGTCAGGCTTGTTTGGTATCGTATGTAGGTACTTTTTACAAAAAAGGGGGATTAAAAATACCATTGGTATCCTGTATGCTTTCGGTCTGCTTGTTCATCTGTTCATGCTTATTTGGCTGATATGGTTACCTAAAGAAGAATTTTTACCAATAGTAAGGTTTATTGCTATTCCTGTAATAATTATCTATCCTATTATAACAGTGCTTTTAGGAATACTGATGAACAGACAGCTGGAAAATTGGCATAATCATAAAGCCAGAGAAAGGCTCCTTAACTCAGAACGTAAGTTTGTAATGATGTTGGAAGGGATCAATATGATTTTTGTAAACCTTGATTTGGATAAAAACATAATATCCTGCAATAAATATATGCTTCAGGTTACCGGCTATCAAGAAGACGAACTGGTTGGAAGGAACTGGATTGATACTTTTGTTTGTGAGGATGAGAAAGAGGAATTAGTCGCAGCTTTTCAGAAGTTTATGGACACAGATTCGGTTCTTCATTATTATGAAAATAAAATTCAGACCAAAGAAAATGAAATACTTGATATTGCGTGGCACAATATGCTTATTACTGATGATGATGGAAGTGTAAAAAGTATTGCCAGCCTGGGAGAAAATATTACCGACAAAAAAGCAATTTTCGATAAACTTAAAGAAGCCAAGGAGAAAGCAGAAGGAAGTAATCGGTTAAAGAGTGTTTTTCTGCAGAATGTAAGCCATGAGATCCGCACGCCCATGAACGGAATTCTTGGGTTTATCAATTTGTTGAAAGAACGGCATGTTGATGAGAAAACACGCAGCAGCTATTACGACATTATAAATGCAAGCGGCGAACGGTTACTTAAGACTGTAAATGGTCTGATTGATATCGCAAAAATTGAAACCCACCAAATACACGTTCATACATCAGAGGTTAATGTCAATAAAGTATTGTCGGAGCATGTCACCGGTGCAAGACCATTGGCAGCAAAAAGGAACAATCAAGTAATATACGACAGTAAATTACTTCCTCCTGAAGTCAGATTACATACCGATAGAAATCTGCTAGAAAGTATTCTTTCCAACCTGCTTAGCAATGCCATAAAGTTTACTAGCGACGGAACGATAGAGGTTGGAGGTAAGGATAATGGCAGCGATATTGTATTTTTTGTAAGTGATACAGGGATAGGTATTCCCAAAGGGCGGCTTGATGCTATTTTTGACCGATTTGTTCAAGCCGATTTAAATTTAACCCGGCGGCATGAAGGAACGGGTTTAGGTTTGTCAATTGCTAAAGCTTATTCCCATTTGCTAGGTGGCGATCTGTGGGTGGAATCAGAAGAAGGAAAAGGAAGTACTTTCTTTTTTAAAATACCGAAATATGGAGAAAGCACATTGGAGACTGTGATAACTGAAACAAAAAATACGGAAGAATTCAGGAAAGACGATCGTAAGGTATAAACAGATAAAGTTATCACCTGGCCTGCCTCTGGTTCGAGCGAAGCAATGACCAAGGGGAGTTAGGGTACGGAAATAACAAGCAATTACTTATAGCCAATGTAGGGTGCGTTATTTTTTCGTTTAACAACATGACCAAAATTCAACTACTTTATTTTCTCTTTTTATATAGGTAATTCGCCTCATATATTCTTCGCCAAGTAAGTAATAGAAACTTACACAATCTGATTGATTTTTAATTATTTCAAAATACTTCTCGTCAAAAAACTCGTCATCCAGTTTTTCTTCTTTCGCAATTGCAGGTGTTTGGAAATTCGATTCATCTAAGAACGTATAGAAGTAAGCATTCGCTGAACCCCGTGTTTTAAATCTTTTTGCGGGTCTATACATTTGTTGGTTTGATTTTAAAGACAAAC